>NZ_JBDNJQ010000159.1:0-19544 GCF_051172895.1 Nostoc sp. CALU 1950
GATAAATCGCCGTCTCTACAAAGGACTGATTATTGTAAAGACGGCGATTTATCGCGTCTTTGCGATTAGTGGTGGCGTGTCATCAAAAAACCTTATCCGAACCGGATTGTATTTCCTCTCTTTGTCTTTGCGTGAACCTTAACTATAAGTGTTCATCAGAACTTGACATAACTGCTAAACTCCAAAAGCTAAGATCCTCTAAGTAGGGAATCTACAAGAAAACCCAACTTTAGATATCCAAATTAGGAGCAAGAGCGTGAATTTAGACGATTTAGCCTTGCAAATACACAATATGCGGCAACACGTTGCCCTTTTGCAACGCCAGAGTGAACAGCAAAAAGCACAGGAAGATATTGAACTCGTCACCGCAGTATTCAGAGAAGTTCACCTAGCTTTGGAAGAACTGCAATTAGTTAATGAAGACCTAAAGCAGCAGAATGAAGAATTATCCAACGCTCAACAGGCTTTGGTAGCACAGCGTCAACGCTACCAAGAACTATTTGAGGAAGTGCCAGACGCTTATTTTTTCACTGATATAAAAGGGGTAATTCAGGAAGCTAACTCAGCTGCTACCACTCTGCTCAACATTTCCAAAAGTTGCCTGTTGGGTAAACTCCTAGAGATTTTTGTGCTTGAGAAAGAAATAATTGCTTTTCATTTGAAACTGAATCATCTGCGCGATCGCACCGAAAGCCCAGAGTGGAAAATACAAGAGTGGGAAGTAAACCTGCGACCGCGTGACAAAACACCCATTATTGCTGCGGTTAAGGTGGTTGCTATCCGTAATCAACAAGGTAAGTTAGTTGGTCTGTGCTGGCTAGTGCGGGACATTATCGAAAGTAAGCGAACCCAAGCCAAGCTGCAATGGGCAGAAGAGGCGATGCGACAAGCACTTGCCAAAGAAAGGCAGTTTAGTGAACTTAAATCCCGCTTACTCACCACTACATCCCATGAGTTTCGCAACCCTTTGGCCACCATTCACTCTTCTGCGGAATTACTAGAACATTATCGCCATCTCTGGAGCGACGAGCGACAAAATATCCATTTGCGTCGCATTCAAGCATCGGTTATGCATATAACCCAGTTGTTGGATGATGTATTGGTGCTGAATCAGGATGAAACAGGCAAGTTAGAGTTTAATCCAACACCCCTGAATTTGGTGGAATTTTGTCATGATCTCTTAGAAGAATTACAACAGAGCGATCGCTCACAACATGCGATCGCTTTTAGCAGTGAGTACCAATGTACACTAGCTAACTTAGACGCTAAACTACTGCGGCAAATCTTGAGTAATTTATTCTCGAATTGTCTAAAATACTCTCCCATTGGTAGCATAGTTAAGTTTTCTGTCACCACTGCTAACGATCAAGCTATATTCCAGACTCAAGACTCTGGTATTGGCATTCCCTCTTCTGACATTGAACATATATTTGAACCCTTCCATCGCGCTAGTAATGTAGGTAATATCCCAGGAATGGGATTAGGGATGTCCATCGTCAAGCAAGCTGTGGATTTACATGGCGGCGAGATTATTGTCGAAAGTGCGATCGGCGTGGGAACTGCCTTTACAGTCATTCTGCCATTTTCGATAAATTTGCATCTATAGCGGCATTCTGACTTTTCACGGGATCTGGAAAAACTCTCTCTAAATCTCTCTCCTACAAGGAGAGACTTTGAATTTTCCCCCTTCCCGTGTCGGGAAGGGGGCTAGGGGGTTAGGTCTTTCATGGGCTTTTCCACATGACGTGAAAAGTCAGAGCGGCATTGAGTTGAAGGCTAGACACACTAGGCGTTAAAGCCACTTTCCATTTAGGAAGACTGTACAATAATCAATCACTTTTATTTATTGAATTAAAAAATAAAAGTAATTGCTGCTATGCTGAAAGGTCTTTAAAGTAGAGTTAGCCGGTCAACAATAAGTTGATTGTAAAGTTTTCTTTAGCAGTAGCTTAAAGAAACAGACTCAAAGACTTTGTATCTTTAAGTGTGAGTTAAAAATATTACGCCTGTGGTGATATCTAATAAATCAGAATACGCGCTTCTCGCCCTGTTAGAGTTGGCAGCCTGCTACCCTAAAGGTGAAGCTTTGCAAATTCGAGAAATAGCGGCATTGCAAGACATCCCGAACCGCTATTTGGAACAACTCCTGGCAACATTAAGACGTGGAGGTTTAATTAAGAGTATACGCGGAGCCAAAGGTGGCTATGTTCTGGCGCGAGACCCCCAGAAGATTACAGTATTCGATGCTTTTAGCTGCATGGAGGGGTCAGATATTGTTGTCTCTGATTGTGAGCCGACTCCCAACACAGTAGAAGGTGAGCTAATTCAGGAAGTCTGGCAAGAAGCACGTCAGGCCGCTAACTCCGTTTTAGAAAAATATACACTCCAAGACCTTTGCGAACGAAGATCAATGCGACAGCAGAAGGAACTAATGTATTACATTTAAAAAGGATGGAGTGGGAAAATTTTCATCCTTAGTTATAAAAGTAATAACTAGATAACCTGTGAAGCTGTTATATGCCTGAAGTCAATTCTCAACAGCCTATAAATAGTGCCGCTATTCTTGTGGAAAGTTATGCATCAGGAAAACGGGACTTTAGTAAAGCAGAACTAGGTAATGCTGATTTGCAAGGCATTAACTTGAAAGGATCTGACCTCAGTTATGCTGACTTGAGTGAAGCTAATTTGAGTGGCGCTAATCTTAGAGGAACTGACTTGAGTTTTGCTGATCTTAGTCAAGCTAATCTGAAGGATGCCGATCTTAGGGGAGCATTGTTGATGTCAGCGAATCTCCGCCAAGCTGATCTCAAAGGAGCGAACCTGGAAAAAGCAGACTACGATCGCGGCACCCATTTTCCCCAAGATTTCGACCCAGCTAAAGTGGGTATGCAGATTAAATCTGAAAATTGATTAAATAAAGTTCACTGCTCTACTTGCCTCAAGATAGAAGATATTTCTGCCAAAAGAGTTGTATTTTGGGAATAAAGCCTATCTATGAGGTTGATAATGGAGGCGAAAAGTGAAGCCCTCAACCGACGCGCACCAATAATTACTGCTGGAATTTTTCTTGGTGTAGGTATTGGAGGGTTTATTGACGGAATTTTACTGCATCAGATCCTTCAGTGGCATCACATGCTTAGTCACATTCGACCTCTGACTAACATGGCGAATATAGATTTGAACATGGTATGGGATGGGTTATTTCATACCTTTAATTGGGTATTCACCGTGGTAGGAGTTGTGTTGCTATGGCGTGCAGGAGGGCGTGATGATGTTCCTTGGTCATCACAGACCTTTATTGGGTCAATACTTATTGGTACTGGGTTGTTCGATTTGGTTGAAGGTTTAATTGACCACCAAATCCTCGGTATCCATCATGTGAAATCAGGGCCAAATGAGTTAGCTTGGGATCTAGGATTTCTTGCATTCGGTGCGCTACTTGTTGTTATCGGCTGGATAATGATAAAAAAGTCAAGAGTCATTAGTCATTAGTCATTTGTCATTAGTCATTTGTTATTTGTCATGGGGCATGAGCAATAATTAATAGTTCTTCTTCCCGTGCCCCCCTGCTTCCCCTGCTTCCCCTGCTTCCCCTGCTTCCCCACTCTCCACTCCTCACCTATGCCTACAGATACTTTTGAAAAAACTAGCTGGAGTTGGCAGTTGTCTCAATTCCAACAACAAGCGGGAGAATGGTGGGAATACCAGTTTTACCGCTTTGGACAGGCTTTGCCAGAATTGCCTACTGGATGGTCGATTAGCCCTTGGTTAGGTGAGTTGCTGAAATTCCTGTTTTGGTTGGTACTAGGATTATTTGTAGCTTGGGTGGGCTGGCGATTATGGCGAGAATTCAGTCCTTATGTATATTCTTGGCTAAATAGAACCAGCAATCTCACTGATTTTCGCGTAAAAACTCGCTCTAATGAGTCATCGATAGCCCTTTTGTTGGAGCGATCGCAACAATTTTACCGTCAAGGTAACTACCGTGAGGCTTGCCGTTGTGTCTATTTAGCGATGTTACAGCAGTTAGATCAAAACGCGATCGCACCACACAAACTCAGCCGTACAGATGGAGAATATCTGCAATTACTGCGATCGTCTGTGACTCCCATACAGCCTTATGAAACTTTAATTACCACTCACGAGCAGTTATGTTTTGGTAATGCCGAGATTTTGCCAGATAATTATGAGCAATGTCGGCAAGCTTATCGGGAAATTTCCCCAGAATGAAAAAGGGGCGCACAGCTAGCTGTGTGCCCCTACTATCTATGATTTTTTTTTAGATTGCCTACATTGTGAGAGTTGAGATCGCTTTTTCCACAGCTTCCAAGGCAGTGTTTACTTCCGCTTCTGTGACAATTAGCGGTGGCACAAACCGGACAACTTTTGGCCCGGCAGGTACTAGTAATACGCCCTCCTTGATGGCAGCATTGACGATATCTCCTGCGGTTAGTTGAATATCGGCTCGCAACTCCAAACCGTTGATTAAACCCCAACCCCGAACTTCGCTAATGTGTTGAGGATATTTCGCTGCGATCGCTCTCAATCCAGATCGCAATTGTTCACCCCTATCTTGCACATTCTGCAAAATATTTTCCCGTTCCAATGTCTGGCAAACACTGAGTGCCACACCACACACAAAAGGATTACCGCCAAAGGTGCTGGCGTGTTCCCCTGGTTGAAAAACATCGCAGAATTTCTTGCTCATCATTGCGCCGATGGGGATACCGCCACCTAAGCCTTTAGCACTGGTGAAAATATCCGGTTCAACGCCGAGATGTTCGTAAGCCCATAATTTGCCGCTGCGCCCCATACCAACTTGCACTTCATCGAAAATCAATAAAATGCCAGTTTCATCGCAAATCTGCCGGAGCTTTTTGAAATAGGCAACATCTCCTGGACGCACACCGCCTTCTCCCTGCAATGGCTCGATCAGAATCGCTGCTACTCGATAATCGCCTTCATCCAACTCGCTAATTGCCACTTCCACAGCGTTAATATCGTTGTAATTTACGTAGTGGAAACCAGGAACCAAAGGATCAAAATATTTTTGATACTTCGGTTGTCCCGTGGCGGTAATCGTCGCCAAAGTCCGCCCGTGGAAACTGGCATTGGCGGTTAAAATAATTGGTTTTTCAATGTCTAATACTGTGTGGGCATATTTCCGCGCCAGTTTAATTGCGGCTTCGTTAGCTTCAGCTCCAGAGTTGCAGAAAAATACGCGATCGGCACAGGAATGATCAACAAGCCATTTTGCCAATTCACCTTGCTCAGGAATATAGTACAAATTAGAGACATGGTGCAGCTTTTGGATTTGGCGTGTCACCGCTTCTACCATAACTGGGTGGGCATGTCCTAAAGTACAAGTGGCAATTCCCGCTACAAAGTCTAAATATTCTTGTCCCTGTGTATCCCAAACCCGGCATCCAGCACCCCGTTCTAGGGCTAAGGGAAACCGGCCGTAGGTAGACATGACAGCTTCATTGAAGCTATCTGTATCAAAGGGACTAGATGCTACTGACCCTGAATCTGGGGGGATGGTGGCTTGGTCAACGAGAGTTTGTAGGCTCACTACCGCTCCTCCTGAAAGTTTTTCATTATATAGTTATTTACTAGTTTCCTAGAAATCCCTAAAAATTACTTTTTATTTAGCACAACTCGTACTTCTTCTTAGGCTAACGCTTATATAACCTCAAAGGCATGGCGGTAGTGAAAAAATTTTGTACTCAACGCTTGAGCAAGAGTATGAGCGACAGGCAATTTGGATAGGCGCAGTCCGTCCTCGTTATCCTGACTTTTCACGGCATCTGGAAAACCTCTCTCTAAATCTCTCTCCTTTTAGGAGAGAGACTTTGAATTTCCCCCTTCCCGCATCGGGAAGGGGGTTAGGGGGTTAGGTTAATCGTTACCTTTTCCACATAAAGTGAAAAGTCAGCCTCGTTATCGAGGGTGATCTATACGAATTATGAATTAGTTATTTTTCTGTGATTTTCAGTTCATCAATATTCCAAAAAGTTGGCCCCAAGGCAGAAAACTTGATGGGATTGACACGTTCACGCACTGCCTGAAATGAGATTGGATTCACAAGGCAGAATATCGGCAACTGTTCAGCAACGATTTGCTGAAATCTGTTATAAATCGCCTTGCGCTTGTTCTGGTCTAGTTCTTTGACTCCTGCGCTAAAAAGACTGTCAATTTCTCTCTCCCATTCAGAAACTACCCATCCTTGGAGTGGGGGTTTTCCTGGTGCAGCACCTTGGTTGAACTGATGAAATGAGCCTTGACTAGTCCAAAATAAAGATAGAAGGTTAGGTTCCACATCTGCACCGGGAACACCAAACGCACCTACATAACAATCCCAATCTCGACGAGAGAGTAGTTTTTGCAAGACTACATTAAAACTAACTACCTGCATATTTGCTTTGATACCAATTTGACTGAGGTCTTGTTGGATTTGAACTGCGGCATCGATTCTTGATTGATCTTCCGATTTCACCAAGAGATTGAATTGCACGCGATTTCCATCTTGGTCTAACAGTTCTTTTTGGGAGTTGTACCTAAAACCAGCTTCTAACAACATCTGCCTGGTTTTCTGGGGATTATAATCATAAACTTTTAACCCTGCTGCTGGGGACAAGTAATAGGGACTTTGAACAGCAATTGGCGAATGTTGGATTTCACCTAAACCGCGATAGATATTAGTTTTCATGCGGTTGCGGTCAATGGCATAAGCGACTGCTTGCCTAAAAACTAAGTTATTAAACCATCGAGATTTAATCGGATCTATAAAAGGCTTACCTTTGCGATCGCGACCTTGGTTGAGATTGAAACCCACAAAGCTAAAACCCGCAGTGGTTCCACCATTGTAAATAATGTATTTTCCTCGCTTTTCCTCTTTCTTGAGTAAGCCAAATACTGCTGGTGTCACATTTAAATTATCTAGTTCACCTGAGCGAAATCTGAGTAACTGATTTTCGGTAGAAGCAATAATTTGCCAGACAATACGTTCAATATAAGGCTGAGGATTTTTTTGAACATCTTTGCGCCAGTAATAAGGGTTACGTCGTAAAATAACCCGTTCAGAAGGAGTATAGCTTTCTATTTTGTAAGGCCCATTGGAGATAATTTTTTGCGGATCAGTATTGGTTCCCCACATTGAAAGAAACTGAGGATTACCATTGGCATCATTGGATAATACAGAAGAACGCAAGGCATGAGCGGGCAAAATCGCTAGTCTTTCGGCGTATCTCAAAAAAGGGGCAAAAGGTTCCACAAAAGTAAACTCAACTCGCAGATCATCTAGTTTCTGCACTGATGGGAAAGTTTCTGTGTTGCCAATACGTAAAAAATCTCTATATAAAGTGGGAATTTTTTTATTAAGATAAATGTCTCGATAGGTAAAGACTACATCATCTGCCGTCAGAGGTTCACCATCTGACCATTTCAACCCTGTTTTTAATGTAAAAATAATTCGCTTTTTATCGGTAGATATTGACCAAGATTCTGCTAGTCCTGGCTCCAATTTGGTAGTAATAACATTCTCATCGATCAATCCCTTGTAAATTAAAGGAAAAACACTGTAGGGAGAGTCATTAATGGCATAGTTAAAAGTAGTCGGGTCACTTAGTGAAACTAAAACTAATTGAGCTACCTGAGATGCTTTGCTTTTTATCTGTGTCGGGTGACAGCTTGTGAGCAAGAAACAACAAGATAGCAGCAAACCAACTACCAAATTCAGAGGTCGAACAACAGCAGCGATCATCTCTAGTTATTTACCTTACAGCTACTATCTACACAGTACAGTATGGTATTGAACAGTTAATAGCTGGGGCGATGCCTGCGGCGGGCAAGGCCTACGCACTGGGCAGTGTTTTCAGATGGTTTTACCAAGGCTGTTTTGGGGCGGTTAAGGCAAGAGACGCGATGAATCGCCGTCTCTACAATAATCAGTCTTTCGTCTTGACGGCGATTTATCGCGTCTTTGTGATGATTTAACGTAACTATTTCATTAATTTTACGTTGCGTAACTTAGTTTGATTTCTTCTTGCCCAGTTACTTAGTTTCAATATACTAAAAAGGACGAATGCTAAAAAGTTAGCAGAAAATTAGAAAAATTAGGCTAGAAGAACTATTGTTACCTCATTCTCAACACTTGAACAAAAATATCGACGTATCCAAAAGGAGTTAATGACAGGGGCGATCGCTCTTGGCGGTGTTTTCTTCATTGGCACTTTGTGGTACTGCTTAGTGGAGGGTTGGTCATGGGAAGATGCGGCTTACATGACAGTGATCACTCTCGCGACTGTGGGATATGGAGAGACGCATCCACTGGGTAGCCGAGGACGGTTGTTTACAATAGCCCTGATTTTGTTGGGTGTAGTGAATATCGGTTACATTGTCAACAGATTTACAGAAGCAATCATTCAAGGCTACTTTCAAGAAGGAATTCGGCTACAACAACAGAGGCGGTTAATGGAATCCCTATCAGAACATTACATCATCTGTGGATTTAGTCGGACTGGTCGTCAAATTGCTAAGGAATTTCGGGCAGAAGACGTACCTTTTGTAGTGATTGATTCGGACATGGAATCGGTACAAAGGGCGCAGACAGAAGGTTATACAGCATATCAAGGTGACGCTACCCTAGATGACACACTTCTGAAAGTTGGTATTGAACGGGCGATGTGTATCGTTGCAGCCCTTCCTTCAGATGCCGAAAATTTATATATTGTTTTATCAGCCAAAACCCTGAATACGGAAATTCGGGTGATCGCACGGGCAAGTACAGAAGAAGCTTTACAGAAGTTACGACGCGGTGGTGCAGATGAAGTGATTTCCCCCTACATTACTGGCGGTAAGCGGATGGCTGCTGCGGCACTCAGACCCCAAGTGTTGGATTTTGTAGACGGGATTTTGACAGGTGCAGACCGTCAGTTGTATATGGAAGAATTTTTACTCGACCCGGCTTTTTGTCCCTTTGTGGGTCAGAGTTTGCAAAAAGCGAGATTGCGATCGCAATCTGGGGCATTAGTTCTGGCAATTCGCCGTCTTGATGGGACTTTAATCGGTGGCCCTACTGGCGATACGGTTTTAATGTCGGGAGATCGGCTTATTGGTATGGGTACAGCTGAACAGTTGCGTAGCCTGAATCAAATTCTCGGCCCAATTAATTCCAAACAACTGCGGCGACCGAAAAATAGTTGATTTTATTTTTCCTTATTGACAGCTGTCAGATTGACTCTGAAACAATAACCCAAATAAAGGAGAGCGATGTTTCCGACGGGCTATGTCTAAGCAATCTCTGCAAATAACATTTCATACCTCAACCATCCTCTAGCCACTGCAAAATGCTAGCCTTGCTTTCTACCAAACCTTTGTATACTAAAGCTTCTGGTGTCATTGACTGAATTGCAGCATACAGCTTAGACCGTAACACTGGGTCTTTTTTAACTACACCACAATCTCTAAAGTAAGTACGAATACTAAACAGGGCTGCTTCATACTCTGGTAGTCCCCAAATAACCTGTCGCTCAATTCGCAGATAAAGCTGGGGATGCTGTGAATCAAAGCTTCTACCTTGCCATTGACTAACTGATACACCAGGCGGTGGTTCGGGATGGTGGTTAAGGCGAGTGTCGGTACTCAAACCCCAAGCAAAGCGCACCATCGGTTTGTGGGTGATCATTGTATGAGCGATCGCACCTGCACGCCGATTAATTTTTTTCATACCAGCCACAGGTGCATGTATCGTAGCGAAATCTCTACCAATTTTCTCCTCAGCTGACCAGTGATTGGGATAGCAGAGATGAACTGCACTCAGCCAGTTCTTACCATCAGCAGATCGGCAGATAATTGTCAGGTCTTCCTGTACCTGCGTTGCTAAAGCATCAAGAGTAGAGACGTAAGTTGGAAAAACTGGACGACCCTCGACTTGCTGTAATTGCCAATCTGCATCTAGGTAGAGAGTTTCTCCGGTAAGTTGGCTGTGGAATTTCAGGGTGTTATCTGTTGACTTTTGGCAGTGAAAATGCTGTGGGTGTTCTTGGGTAAGGCGATTAATTATTAAACGAGCGATCGCACCTGCTACAGTCTGAGAATAATTGCAGGTTTGATAGTACTTGTTCAACCGTTCCCCACGAGCTAAAAGTTTAATCTGACGGTAGTGGGTAAAATTATCATCAATTTGAAATACCTGCTGATCAGCCTGAGTATTACCAAAACAGGAACCAAAAGCCATCATCCCCGGCTTGACTTCGTAGCGTCCACTCATGAGAGGGAAGTAGCAAGCCGCACTACTAGAGGCTTCGACTGTCCTAGCTTCCTGGAAGAAGTTGTTTGGAGACACAGGTGCTGCTATGCGTCTTTACATACCCATTTCTAACATACATAAAGGTATGAGGGAGAAATAACCTATGCAAATGGCCAATGACTAATGACTAATGATTAATCAATTTCTTTCCACCCATGCACAGATGCTATGCCTTTTGTAACCCATTCGATCACAATTGGGGGAGCTTCTGATATCAAAATGCTAGGATAAACTGCTGCTCCCCAATCTGGATGAATTAACACACGGCATTGATTTTTAATCACTGGATAGTTGAGCAAAGCTTTGACAACTGCTGTGTCATCGTGGGGAATTGCTCCGGGATGGGACAGTAAAGGATAGCCTGTACGAGGGTCGATCAAATCAGTTAAATAGCCGCGATCGCGCAGATTAAATGCTAAATCACAGCCAAATCTCATAAATTTTTCTCGCAGGCGTTCTTTCTCTGACTCTACTTCTGCTGTTTTTTCGACTAATTGATAACGCGATTGTTGTAAGACAATCACTACTCGTAAAAATGGCTGCCGTTTCCAATCTGGTAATATCCGTTCGCAGTTGGCACAGATATATTGACTGGGAGCATGAATTGAAATTTGAACCGCTTGTCCTGTTTCGCCAACTAAATTAATGGGACAGGCTTGCTCCGAAGTGTAAACTTTGGGATAGTTCACTAAATTGATTCGGCTTATACAAATTTTTGAATTTAATCTACGGTATAGATGATACCTCTTAAAAGTTTAGAAAAATCATCTAATTTATATAATAAGTTACTTTTTTTAGAAGTAGTTGCTAATAATTTGATACTTTTAATCCGAATTTTATCCTTTATTAACCTGTTCTCATGGGATTTGCTGCGATCGCTGTCAGCATTGGCATAGGTGCAGCGTCTGCTAGACAAGCGATGCCTATGGCGGGCTACGCCTACGCTCTTGAAATATGTTCGTCCAAATCCCAAAAAATGACTTACATCTCAGACGATTTGCAGTCAACACCAGAATGGTCTAACTGTCAGCAAAGTTGGGTTAAACAGCCGTCTGGTGAAGCAAAGTGCGTCGGAGTTTCGCTTAAAGGTGAGCAGAAAAGACAAAGGCAATCTTATCTGCTGGGAAAAAGTTAGAGCTATTAGCCTAGTTTCGATAGCACTCAATTAATTGAGTTTTAAAGAATTAACAGGCACTTCATCCCAAGAATCGACAGTCCGCAATCGCGCTACCCAACCTGCTGCTTTTTGCATCTCAGTCAAATTATTTTGAAAAGAATCATGACAATCTTTGGCTTGAGATTCATTACAAGTGGCAATACAGGCATGAATCATTCCAGACGGATCAATTTGCTCATTTACCCAAATAGTCATGGAATATTCCCTCGGAAACTGTAGCGAAAAAAGCTATTCGTTATTTTAGAATACTATTAGAGTCAAAAATTAAAGAGTAAAATCGGTAACAAGTAGCGAACTAATCCCAATTATCGAATCTACTCCTCTTACTGAACACTCAAAACTTTTTCTGCTATTCTCAGTTTGGCCGATCGTGATCGCGGATTTTTCCCAATCTCTTCTTCTTGAGCAATAATCGGTTTTTTTGTCAATACCTTTAATAAAGGTGAATTTCTTAAACCGTGTTTCACCGGGCGGTCTTCCAAACTGTGAAAACTGATAATTGCAATTCTGCCGCCAGGGACAAGGGCATTTGGTGCTTTATCTAAAAAGGTTTCGAGAGATTTTAACTCATCGTTAACGACAATTCGCAGAGCTTGAAAAACACGAGTTGCGGGGTGAATTCTCCCATAACGGTATTTCGGAGGAACTGAAGAAGCGATCGCATCAGCTAATTCTGTAGTTGTGTGCAACGGACGGCGTTCGACAATGCGTCTAGCAATGCGCCGCGATAATCTCTCTTCACCGTACTTAAAGAAAATATCAGCTAATTCGGCTTCATCCCAATTATTAATCACATCAGCAGCAGTTAGCGATCGCCCTCGATCCATTCGCATATCTAAATTTGCAGCTTGGCGAAAGCTGAAACCCCGTTCTGCTTGGTCTAAATGGTAAGAACTTACCCCCAAATCGGCTAAGATACCATCGAAAGTGTTGGGGGGAAACTCGTAGTCAGCAAAATTGCTGTAAATAAATTGTACGCGATCGCTATATTCAGCTAAATTCTTTTGCGCGGCTGCTAAAGCATCTTCATCTTGGTCAACTGCCGTTACCCGCACATCCGCCGCAGCTTCTAAAATTAAGCGACTGTGACCACCACCGCCTACCGTCACATCTAAATAATGTCCGCCTGGACGCACCGCCAAACCCTCAATTACCTCCCGACCCAAAACGGAAATATGAGAAAAAGCTATTTCTTCTAAATCTAGCGGTGTTTGTGAATCTGATTTCATCTTTAATTTTATTTTTGATAAATAAGGGACTTACGCGAAAACTCTCTCAAACTCTTATTACTTTGTGTCTTACCCTGCGGGAAGCCACTTCGTGTCTATGCGTCCTACCCTGCGGGAAGCCGCTCCGCGTCTATGCGGTTCGTTTTTTCATAATTTTGCGTAAGTCCTGAATTCTAAATAGCTGTTGGCTGTATAAGTACCATTCTGCTTAGACACTAAGTTATACAAGATTCCCAATCCCCAATCCCCAATCCCTAATCCCCAATCCCCAATCCCCAATCCCTAATCCCCAATCCCCAATCCCCAATTCCCAATCCCCAATCCCCTTTAATAGATGAAAAAAACCTGTGCCTCAATCCCTTGCATATCAAGCTTCCCTATAATAATTGAAGAGGTGCAACGAAATGAAACATCAATTACAACTCCTCGGCTGCTATCCTCTCTCCAACATAACCCTGTAGAGTCCTAATTATATAGATTGCCCCTACAAACATCGTTTTGGCAGACTAGATAAATCGGTTCTGGTTGGCATCTGGGCGATTCAATTCAAAATTTTCACGAACGGAGAACACGAAATCTATGACCAGACTAGAAACCCGCACTGAACCAATGGTGCTAAATATGGGGCCACACCACCCCTCAATGCACGGGGTTCTGCGGCTAATCATGACTCTGGATGGCGAGGATGTTGTTGACTGTGAACCGGTTATTGGCTATTTGCACCGGGGAATGGAAAAAATCGCCGAGAACCGCACTAATGTAATGTACGTTCCTTACGTTAGTCGCTGGGACTACGCGGCGGGAATGTTCAACGAAGCCGTCACTGTCAACGCCCCAGAAAAACTTGCAGGTGTCGCTGTCCCCAAACGTGCAAGCTACATCCGCGTCATCATGCTGGAGTTGAACCGCATCGCTAACCACTTGCTATGGTTTGGCCCCTTTTTAGCTGACGTAGGCGCTCAAACTCCCTTCTTCTACCAGTTCCGGGAACGGGAGATGATTTATGATTTGTGGGAAGCTGCCACAGGTTATCGGATGGTGAATAACAACTACTTCCGTGTTGGTGGAGTAGCAGCGGATTTACCTTACGGTTGGGTAGATAAGTGTATAGAATTTTGCGACTACCTATTACCTAAAGTTGATGAGTACGAACGCTTAGTAACAGATAACCCAATCTTCCGGCGACGTGTTGAGGGTATTGGTACTATCACCCGTGAAGAAGCAATTAACTGGGGACTTTCTGGCCCAATGTTACGCGCTTCTGGCGTGCAATGGGATTTGCGGAAAGTTGACCATTACGAATGTTACGACGATTTCGACTGGGATGTGCAGTGGGAAACCGCCGGTGATTGCTTTGCCCGTTACGTAGTGCGGATGCGGGAAATGCGCGAATCTGTGAAGATTATTCGCCAAGCAGTTAAAGGACTTCCTGGCGGCCCTTACGAAAATCTGGAAGCTAAACGTTTAGCCGCAGGTAAAAAATCCGAGTGGGACGCATTTGATTACCAATTCATCGGTAAAAAAGTTTCTCCTACTTTTAAGATTCCCAAGGGTGAAATCTATGCCCGTGTAGAAAGTGGTAAAGGTGAATTGGGAATTTATTTGGTTGGCGATGATAACGTCTTCCCTGCACGTTGGAAGATTCGCGCCGCAGATTTTAACAATCTCCAAATTGTTCCACATTTACTGCGCGGGATGAAGGTTGCAGATATTGTGGTTATTCTCGGTAGTGTTGACGTAATCATGGGGTCTGTGGATAGGTAGAAAATATCTATCTAACGCCGTGTGCAACTTTCTCTCAGACCTAACCCCCAACCCCTTCCCTTGTAGGGAAGGGGAGCAATAATCAAAGCCTCTCTCCGTTTCGGGGAGAGGTTTGGAGAGGGGTTTTAAGAATAAGTCCCACATCGTGTTATCTAAAGATTTTTTAGAGCAGTTGTATTATGCAACTGCTCTTTTTTTGGGTTAAAGCAGGAGACGCGATAAATCGCCGTCTCTACAAAGGATTGATTATTGTACAGACGGCGATTTATCGCGTCTCTAATCTGGCTGGAAAAATTTTTTACTCATATAACATAAGTACAAAATATTTATCGAGTTTTAAATAATGCCCCGGATATTTGACAATATTGATTTACAACTACTACCGATTTTACGAGAAACCCTCAAAATCTCTTATCGGGCAGATTTTTGCGTTGGCTACTTCAACCTCAGAGGTTGGCGAAGAATTGATGATTTAATCGAACAGTATGTTGGCAGTGAAAATGCTTGTTGTCGTTTGCTAATAGGGATGCAAAGCTTGCCCAGTGATGAAGTTCACGCGGCATTTTCCCTGAGTAGCGGTGATGGAAGGATTGATAACAGTAGCATCGTGCGGTTTAAAAAACGCATGGCGGCGGAATTTCGTCAGCAGTTGACTATCGGTGCGCCGACTAATCAAGATGAAGCGGGGTTGCGGCGGTTAAGTCATCAGCTAAAAAGTCAGAAAGTAATTATTAAACTGTTTCTCCGTCATTCTCTCCACGCCAAGTTATATCTTGTACATCGCCATGACCCCAACGCTCCAACTGTGGGATTTTTGGGTAGTAGTAATTTAACTCTTCCGGGACTGGCGAAACAAGGAGAGTTGAATGTTGATATTTTAGACCATGATGCTTGTAATAAACTGCAAAAATGGTTTAGCGATCGCTGGCAAGATTACGGTTGTGTAGATATTTCTCAAGAATTGGCAGAAATTATTGACCAAAGCTGGGCTAGGCAAGAACTAGTTTCGCCTTACTACATCTACCTCAAGATAGCTTACCACTTATCCCATGAAGCGATCGCAGGACTTTCAGAATTCCGCATCCCCCGCGAATTTAATAATTTATTTGATTTCCAAAAAGCCGCCGTACAGCTAGCAGCCCGTCATGTAACTAGGCGTGGTGGCGTGTTAGTGGGTGATGTGGTTGGTTTGGGTAAAACTTTAGTTGGAACCGCCCTTGCCAAGATTTTACAAGAAGATTGTTTTTTAGAAACACTAATTATTTGCCCAAAAAACTTGGTGTCAATGTGGCAAGAATATGTAAATAACTATCGGTTACTTGCCGAAGTTATGCCAATTAGTCAAGTACAAAATAAGTTACCAAAACTCCGCCGTTACCGCGTTGTGTTAATTGATGAAAGTCACAATTTACGGAACCGCGAAGGCAAACGTTATCGAGCAATTACAGAATATATTGCTACTAACGAAAGTAAATGTATTTTATTATCTGCTACTCCATACAATAAAAGTTATCTTGACCTTTCCGCCCAACTGCGGCTATTTGTGCCAGAAGACCAAGATTTAGGATTAAGACCAGAAGCTTTAATTAATGAACTTGGTGGCAGTTCTATAGGAGAATTAGAGTTTATTAGAAAGCATCAATGTTCTGTGCGTTCTTTAGCTGCCTTTGAGAAAAGTGAACACCCTGATGACTGGCGAGAATTGATGAAGCGTTACATGGTGCGACGCACTCGCTCTTTTATTAAAGATAATTATGCCCACACAGATGAAACCGGACGGAAATATTTAGAATTTGCTGATGGGAGACGTTCTTATTTTCCCCAGCGTCTACCTCGGAGTCTCAAGTTTCCTTTAGAAGGTTCTGAAACTGACTTTTATTCTCGGCTTTACTCTGAGTTAGTAGTAGAAGTAATTAATCAACTTAACTTACCTCGTTATGGGCTAGGGAATTACGTTATTGCTAAACACAAACAGCCGCCTACAGACACCGAACAACGATTTCTTAATAGCTTATTTCGTGGCGGTAGGAGACTAATGGGTTTTTCACGCACTAATTTATTTAAACGTTTAGAAAGTAGTGGTGTTGCTTTTATTCAATCACTTGAACGTCATATATTACGGAACTTCATTTATTTATATGCTCTAGAAAATGGGCTTGATATTCCCATTGGAACTCAGGAAGCTGAGTTGTTAGATACAAGGAATAATGATGAAGATGCTGATTCTGTGGTAGCAGCTTTGTTTGATACAGAAACCGAAGAAGATGATTCTGACCTAACCCCCCAGCCCCCTTCCCTAGTAGAGAAGGGGGAGAATTCAAAGCCTCTCTCCTTGCAGGAGAGAGGTTTGGAGAGAGGTTTTCCAGATTATGTGAAAAGTCAAGAAAATATTTTTCGTCAAAGAGCAGAATCAATTTATCAAGAATATACCACGCGATATCAAAGGCGATTTAAGTGGTTGCGTTCTACACTGTTTGATATTAAAAAACTGAAACGGGATTTATTAGAAGATGCCAAAGCACTGATTAATGTGCTGCAACAGTGTGGCGAGTGGAATCCTCAAAAGGATGAAAAACTTGCTGCTTTAATCAAACTGCTAACAAAAACTCATCCTAAAGATAAAGTACTAATTTTCACCCAATTTGCCGATACAGTCCACTACCTTACAGAGAATTTGCAGTCGAGTCGTATTACTAATGTAGCTGGGGTAACAGGTCAATCTAAAGACCCAACAATAATGACGGGAAGATTTAGCCCTGTGAGTAATGGAAAACGGGAGCAAATTTCATCATCAGATGAGTTGCGGATTTTAATCGCCACAGATGTTTTGAGTGAAGGTCATAATTTGCAAGACTGTGCAATTATCGTCAATTGGGATTTACCTTGGGCGATTATTCGTTTAATTCAACGCGCCGGAAGAGTAGACCGCATTGGACAAAATGCTGATAAAATTCTCTGTTATTCTTTTTTACCAGCCGAGGGAGTAGAACGGATTATTAATTTGCGGGGACGACTCCGCAAACGACTGCAAGAAAATGCTGAAGTGGTGGGAACTGATGAAGCATTTTTTGAAGATGATGATGCACGGGTAATTCTCGACCTCTACAACGAGAAATCTGGAGTTTTAGATGGCGAAGAAGATACGGAAGTTGATTTGACATCAGAAGCATTTCAAATCTGGAAAAAAGCCACCGATAATAATCCAGGTTTGAAAAAAACGATAGAGGAAATGCAAAATGTAGTTTATTCTACCCGCGCCCATACTCCGCAACCTGTGCAACCAGAGGGGGTATTGCTTTATATGAAAACCACCGAGGGAAATGATTCGTTGATTTATGTTGACCGCGATGGAAATAGCGTTACTCAATCACAATTAGCAGTGCTTCGCGTCGCGGCGTGTGAAGAATCTACCCCAGCAATACCGAGAGATAAACAGCATCACGAGTTAGTACAAAAGGGTTCTGAATTGATTGCTGAAGATGAGAAAAATGCCGGGGGTCAATTAGGGCGACCATCAGGTGCAAGGTTCCGCACCTATGAACGGCTGAAGAGTTATGTTCAAGAAATGAAAGGAACACTATTTGTTAGTGAAGAACTTTTAAAAGCAATTGATGAGATTTACCGTTATCCTTTACGACAGTCAGCTATTGATACTCTGAATCGTCAACTGAGAAGTGGTATTAATAGTCATGTGTTGGCTGAGTTAGTTGTGGCGTTACGAATGGATGACCGTTTGTGTATTGTGACGGAGGAACTGGAAAAACGAGAACCTCAAATTATTTGTTCTTTGGGATTATTTTGTAATTCGTAATTCGTAATTAGGACAGAAGACGCGATGAATCGCCGTCTCTACAAAGGGCTAATTATTGTAGAGACGGCGATTTATCGCGTCTATTAGACGATTTATCGCGTCTTTTGAAAAATATTCTACGCTGTTTGATTTGCTTCCAACCAGTTAAGTAAATCCTCAATGGCTGTAAAATCCAATAAAGCCTCGCCAAGTGCTTCTAATTGCTCTAAAGAAAGAGTTTGAATGCGCCCCCGAACCTCTTGTGGTAACTCTCCTACTCGTTTTTGTAGTTGCCGTAACACGAGGGTTTGTCCTTGTTCTTGTTTTCCCCGCTCGTAACCAATGCGTTCGCCTGTGGTAATGTAGCTCATAGTCCGCTCCTGCTCAAATTGCTTAAACTCTTGCCAAAATTCTGCTTCTAAGGCTTTTGGTAAAATCATAACCCAATCAATAAATCGGTAAAGGTTACGAATATCTTTTTCTTGCAATCCTAATTCATACAATCGACGAATCAAGCTAAATTTCCAAGCTTTACGTTCTCCTGGCTTTTTACTTGTTTGCTGCGTCTTCAAATGCGCCATTACTACAGTTGCAAATGGATTGTCGCTGGCTTCTAATTCTGTCCAACGATTTTGATAATCCAGCAGCTTGACAGTTCCAAATTCAAAGTTAAGTCTGGTATTAGGATAATTATAACTATATTGATTGGGTCGCCATTTCGGGTCTGTATCGCACAAAATCGCCAAACTTATGGCAGGTTTCCCAAATCTGTCAAAAATTCGCAGGTTGTAGGAAAACATTCTTTCTGCAAAGGTGTCTTCTGATTTTGCCTGGATTTCTACATGGATTAATAACCAAATTTCTTGTCCTTGAATTTGCCAGACTTTAACTAATTTATCTGCATATCTTCTACCAAGTTCGGCTTCGCGGGCTATTTGTTGAAATTCCTTATCAAGAAATTCGTGGGGACGTTCCCAATTAATTAGTTCTGCTGTTTGGGGAAAGAAAAATTGCATTGCTTGGGGAAAGTAAGCTTCTAAAATTTCTTTCCACGGGCTATCATTATCTGCTCTTTGCAGTTCCTCAGTCATCAGTTGATTGCTAGATGGTGTAGCAATCTTAAATCATTTGTGAACTCTAAAGTCAACCTCTATGGACTTTGCTTGTGTAGCTGCGAATTACTTTTACTTCTCAATCTACGCCTACACCCAATGGCAAGAGACGCGATGAATCGCCGTCTCTACAAAGGGCTAACTATTGTAGAGACGGCGATTC
>NZ_JBDNJQ010000015.1:0-72804 GCF_051172895.1 Nostoc sp. CALU 1950
CGTCTAGAACGTCAAACCACCCTCTACTGGGGGCGCGTCCAACTGCGATGGTCATGAGAGCAAATCTCCAAATGTTTATAAGTACAGGTTGTATCTGTATTATAGATGGCTAAATAAAAGCCTTCTATATGCAGAAAGTTAACCAGGTTGTTAACCAAGTTTACAATTTTTTACACACCTTTAATCATATTAGGTGTAAATCGCTAATTTTTCTAGTGCTTTTGTCATAAAAATTAATTTTTGATTGAGATTGAGGTGGGAAGACAAGAAGGGAATAGGTAACAGGTAACAGATTATTCCCTATCACCTCTTACCTCTCCCCTAATCCCAATCCCCAATGCCCATTTCCCTAGAATCAGTCAGCTGACGCTAAAATGAGTCCACAGTTAAATTTGATTATTTGCTAAATGTTTACCATCGATTTAAGCATCAGAAACACTGCTTTCCCGATCTCAGTGCAACGTAAGTCAGCAGAGGATGCTGAGGCTGTCTATCAGCTAATTTTGGCAGCAATCCGTTCTGGGAACCCTGACATTGTAGAACTCAAGTGCGAGGGCAAGACAGAGAAAAAAATTGCTGTCCGCGCTAGTGAAATTTCTGGGGTGCAGATTGTTCAGAAAGATGGTACAACCCCTGGTGGTGGAAGACCACCAGGCTTTTTCGCTGTAGCTGCTGAGTAACCAAGGTTGACAAATGGCTCAAGTGGGCATTGAGGTCAAGGATTTAAATTTCAGTTGGCCTAATGGAGAGAAAGTTATCAAATCTTGCTCTTTAGAAGTACCCAAGGGTGAGTTTTGGATGCTCTTGGGTACAAATGGCAGCGGAAAATCTACGTTACTGAAACTGCTGGCGGGGTTATTAGCTCCTGAATCTGGCGAAATTCGGGTTTTGCACCCCGTTGGCTTTGTTTTCCAAAATCCAGATCATCAACTAGTGATGCCAACTGTTGGTGCTGATGTGGCTTTTGGATTGGTGGAAGAAAAGTTGCCACCTGCTGCTACCAGAGCCAGGGTTGAGGAGGCGCTAGGGGCGGTAAATTTGCTTACCCTCCAACGACGCCCTATCTATGCACTCTCTGGAGGACAGAAACAGCGAGTAGCGATCGCAGGTGCGATCGCCCGCCGTTGTGAAGTCTTATTATTAGATGAACCCACTGCCTTACTAGATCCAGATAGCCAGTTGGATTTAGTTGCTGGTGTTCGCCGCCTTGTCAAAAGTCGAGGTATTACAGCCCTGTGGGTGACACATCGATTAGATGAGTTAAATTACTGTGACGGCGCTTTTTTGCTAGAAAAAGGCTCTCTGGTGGATAGAGGTGAAGCTCAACGCCTCAAACAACGTCTGATGGAGGTACACAGCGAAGCCTCTTAATTGAGTGCTAAGTGCTGAGTAACGAGTGCTGAGTAAGTAAAATTCATTGTACTTAGCACTCCTGAATACTACTAAAAAAGAACTGTAACGCGCCTTTTAAACAAAGGCGCGTTTTAAGTTTGTGCGTCTGTCTGAGGTTTGAGTTTTGTGAGGCTGCCGTATTTTTTATTCTGTGTAGCATAGTGTTACAGACAATGCATCAATTATTATAAAACTTATGAATGAATTTTGTTAACTCTAGAAAATTGTGATTAAAAACCATGCCCCGTTCCTTACTCCAAGCCGTTTTGTTAGTGGACGGCTACAATATAATAGGCGCTTGGCCTTGCCTTAAAAAAACGCGTGATAGTGTTGGATTAGAGGCCGCACGGGGCGAACTTGTGGAAGCAATGACCGGTTATAGTGCGTTTCAAGGTTACACAACTCAGATAGTTTTTGATGCCCAATATCAGAACACCTCTAGTAATAAAGAAATTATTACTGAGCTTTTATCTGTTTATTACACTGATTTTGGGCAAACAGCAGATACTTATATTGAAAAATCCTGCGCTTCTTTTCGCCAGCAAATAGCTCAATCTTTGATTTCTCGTGTAATTGTTGCTACATCAGATCGGGCACAGCAGTTGATGATACAAGGGTATGGGGCTGAATGGTTGTCGGCACAACAACTCTGTGGTGAAGTGGAAGCTACGGTCTGCCGGATGCGACAAAAGTATCATACGCGCAAACAATCTAAGAGTAGGTTTTTAGCTAATGCCATTGATGCTAAAGCGCGGCAGCGTCTGGCTGAATTACGAATGGGATTACAGTGAATATTTAGTATTTAAGAGTCTCTGCTTAAGTTCCTGAATGGATTTTGGCTGCAAAAGTTATCTAAATTAAGCATCTAAAAAAAATATTGGCGAAAGTACTTGCCAAATACTATTTTTAGCCCTAAGATTATAAATCGTGAGTGGTCCTCAGTAGCTCAGTGGTAGAGCGATCGACTGTTAATCGATTGGTCGCTGGTTCGAATCCGGCCTGGGGAGTTTATAAATTTTGGATTTTAAATTTTCGGTTCTAGATTATACATCAGAAACGTCACTGCTGTTTGACTCGGCTGTGACGTTTCTGAATCATGGCTCTTTTGGTGCTTTTCCTAAACTTGGTATTCAAGGTCACAAATAGTTCTCGATCAATAATCTCATAGCGATTTCTGTGTTCACGAAGTGTCTTGGAATGAGAATCGCCACAAAATAGCTGTAGGTCAGCAGTCATCCAACCCACTGGAGTTGTTTGCACAGAAACCCCCTAGTACAGCACGGCGGAAATAAACCACCCATTCCCAATCAACAAAACCCTTACGCTGTCTTCATTTTTAATTTTTAATTTTTAATTTTTAATTCCGCCTTGCGGTACTAGCCTTTTCCTAAATCATATTTTAAAAATACCGACGACGGGCGGAATGTCGCAAATAGCGATAAATGCCCCAAGCTAAAACTCCAAAAAAGAGATTTAGTAAAAACCGACTAAATATAAACCACAAAATATAAGTGTCAAAAAGCTTTGACGGACTCAAAGGAGTAATTTTCCTGACTAAGAGAAACAGACCAAAAATAGCATTTCCACCCAGCACAAGGGCAAAAAGCACTAAACTCCTCTGCCAGTAACGGCGTTGGATTGTACGGTCTGAAATTAGGGTAATTATAGGTTTACCTTGCACTTTTCGCAGTAATTGTTCCAGTCGCCAAAACATCCACAACAGAAATGGAAATAAACCATAACTCAGGAAACGTACGGGTAATGAGTAACCCCAAGCAATAGATAGAACATTCACTAGGGCATGACAGATTACAGAATTTAGCCAAGCCCGAAAAATGAACTTCTTGTCTCGATTTAAGCGAGTGTGGGAGGAAATATAGATTCCTAATGCGTATCCCCAAGGTGCAGAGAACATCGCGTGGACTGGCGTACCAATGATCCTGTCAGGAATTGATGCTGTACCGTGAAAAAGGTAAATCCAGTTCTCTTCGGCAGTGAATCCAAGGGCAACAGCTATGGTAAAGAGGAAAACAGTAGAGGGAAGTAATCGATACTTGCGTTGCAGATAGTAGGTTGGTACAACAACCGCAGCCAACTTGCAGCCTTCTTCAATTGGGCCTATTTCCACAAGCTGCCGCAAGGCTGTACCAGGAAGTGATCCCTTAATCTGATGCCAGTCTACAAACCTGTTAGCTACAATTTCAAAAATCCATTCTAGGCTAAGGGCTAAAATACCACATATTGCCCCGATGATAAAGAACATCAGCAATCTCAACAGAGGCGGGGCAAATGGTATCCGATAGTAGTAGTAGCCTAATAGCAGCAAGGGTGGTATTGCTGCCCACAATACTAGAGATAAATCAACCACTCACCTGAGCAATCACTGTGCGGTGACGGTGGGTATTGTTGGTGATAGTAGGAGTTTGGAAACCCGCCTCAACAATAGCTTGCTCAATGTCTAAAGCAAAATATTCGTCTAAATACGGTTCAGTACTTTTGAGCAAAGTCAAAATGTAGGCTGGCATTTTCTTGTAAACTTCAGATTTAGGATTCATATCCATGATTGCCAAGTAGCCACCCGGACGTAACACACGCCGCATTTCAGCGAAAATCTGTCGGGTTGCTGACTGGGGTAATTCGTGGCACATCAGGAAAATCGAAACTAAATCAAAAGAGGCATCAGGTAGCCCAGTAGATTCAGCTTGGGCATGAAGCCAGTTTATTTTAGCTTGGCGTTGTTGGGCGCGGTAATGAGCAACAGCTAAGAAGTAGGGAGATAAGTCCAAGCCTGTGATTTTGGCATTGGGATAAATTTCTTGCATGGTAAAAGTACTCAGACCCACACCGCAAGCCAAATCTAGGATGTCTTGTGGTTGATTGGGGATTTTAACTTTGAGAATATCGTGATAACTTTGGCGTAGTTTAGCATCTCCTTGCGCTCCAGCATCCTGCCAAATTCCGGCATGGACAGTACGAGCAGCAACTTCTAGCTCCCAAGCGGCTTTCCAACTAAGGTCTCCACCTTCGTAGGCATGGAATGGCCGTAAGTAGTATTCTGGGTAGGAAAGCTGAGGATTTTCTACTTGAGCTAGATCAGCTTTCCAATCACGCGCCTGTAGTGTTTCGACTTCTTGCGTCCAAGGTACACCAATTCTCTCGGCACGTTTAATCATCATTTGTCTAGCTTGATGCTTGGCTAGGTTAGCTAAAGGCTGGATTGCCAATATGCCATTTACCAAGCGGGAAGCGAAACCAGGATTAGTGTTTACAGCAGCAGTCATAAATCAATTTGCATTTAACAGCCTTTTTTACTTATGACATAGTTGTTGGACAAAATCTATCTCAACAGAGAGTGCAAAAAGGCGAATGTCATATAAAAAAAGACTACAACTAACTTATTGAGTCTCAAGTATGGCAAGAGCAAGAAGAAGTGCAAGTGGCTTTTTAAGAGATTTTCAAGAATTTGCCCTCAAAGGCAGTGTAGTTGACTTAGCGATCGCAGTCATCATCGGTACTGCTTTTGGTCGGGTTATCACCGCCTTTGTTGAGGATGTGATTATGCCATTGATTAACCCCTTAATTAGTGTGACTGGTAAAGACTGGAGAACAATCACTATCGGCCCAGGGATTGCGATTGGTCAGTTTCTCGGCGCAATACTTGACTTTTTAATCATTGCTTTCATCTTATTTGTAGCAATTCGCGCTTTGCAAAAACTCAAGAGACAAGAGGATGTTCCTATTCAATCTCCATTATCAGATCCTAAGCTTGCATCTCAGGAAAGACTGACTGGTGCTTTAGATAGGCTCAACCAGACATTAGAAGCTCGGAATAATCAAGTTTTGTGAGCAGGGGGCAAGGGGCAAGGGTGAGAATAAAAAACTACTTCTTTCTCCTCTGCTCCAAGCTTTGTGCCCCTCTGTTTATTTTCAATGCCCAATGCCCAATGCCCTACTTTGCAGTAGGCTTGAGAGCTAACAACATCTCCAATTCACTAGTAGATTTATCAGGGCTAGTAGAGGTAAAACCAATACCACGAACTGAACTCAGGATGGTGATGGTATCGGGGTTAGACGAGATAAAACTATTAATCAGGGGTACAGTTTTAGTTTTATCCATATCTAGGTAAAAATAACCACCGTTGGGCTTTTGCAAAGAAGCAGTAACGGCTTTGAAAGCGTCACTATTGTCGAGAGATGGATTCTTGCCATCGGCAACTGCGTCAGCAACTGGGCCACCAACAGCTACAAATACGGTATCTTGATCCAGCCAACCATGTGCCAATAAAGCTCCTTGTCGGGGGATTTGCCACTCAGTTACGTCTTTACCACCAATATTTCTGTTAGCTACGTTAATTTGTTGGGTTTTGGCGAGGGTATCCAATTTTGTTAAGGTGGCTTCGGCAGTTTTGCGATCGCTAGTATCAAATACTAAAGCACCCCCAAAACCAACACTTGCTAACACTCCTTGATTTGATGGAATCGCACCAAAGGCAAATTCCCCATTCATCCAGCCAAAAATATCCTTATCCAGGTCTATATTGACAAATTTCAGTTGTCCTCGTACCTGTTCAAGACCTTGCTTCATTTCTGGATAATCTTTTGACTGTTCTACTAGTGCTTCCCAGCCACGGCTGATGCCATTTCCGCTAACCAAAGCAAAGGTATCAGTGGGAAATTTCCCGACTATATTCCCAGGACTTGATTGATACTGAAATTTATTTAGTTGCGGATCTAAATTAGCGATCGCTTTTACCCGCACTCCTTCATCATCGACACCAACACCCGCCACCACAGATTTTATCTGCTTCAGTTGTGTCAAGGTTTGTGGAGGTAACTGCTTTACCTGCGGATTTCCGGCTGCTAATTGCTGTACCATCCCTGCATAGTCTGGTACATAAATTTGAGCAAGGCTGTTTTTGACATCCACTCCTTTAAGAATGTTGCTTGCACCTTCTTTACTGGCAAAAGAAGACTGTCCCTTAAAGGTGTCAATTGCCTTTTCTACAGCTTGTTTTTCAGGCGCTAATACTAAGTGACTATTATTTAAAACTACGCTATAAGTAGGCTTGCCATTTTCTGTAGTTTCGACAATTTTTTGACCTTGATAGTCAGATTCCTGAAATTTCACCCCTTTTTGTGACTTCAATTTGTTAGCAAAATTCAAGGCACTCAGCTTGTCTTTGATTCCCACCACTATGAGGATATTCTGTTCCTGCTGTAAATTTGTTGGTAGATTAGGTGCCCCAGAGGGGACGTTGAACTGTGCAGGTTTCACAGGGTTTGGTGGTAGTACAGCAATCATGACACCACCAGCCCAAGGCTTTATGTCTTTTTCATAAGAAACGTTACCGTCACTGAATATTTGCTTATTGAAATTTTCCAGATTTTTTGCCACTAACTTTTGTGCTTCTGGAGTGCCAAACTGCTGTAATTTTGCCCAAGCTTCAGTATCAGTAGTAATATAAGTTGCCATCAATGCTGTTGAAGGTACTACTTTAGCACTACCTAAAGCGTCTGAACTACTTCCTGATGGGCCTTTAAAATACGTATAAGTAGCTATACTTCCTGCTACAACAACTACAGCAGCACCAATAGCAGGAATGAGAAACTTTGATTTACTTTCAGGCATTTTATTATCCTCTTTTGCTCAGATTGTCACCGAGATTTATACAAGTGTCATTGTAGAGTTTTCGGATTTATTAATAATTTCCGCTCATTGATCGGTATTTACTGATAAAATTAGTAGTCCTATAAGTTAGCAGTCTAATAATTAACTCTCAAAAATACTTCAAAGGGATGATGAGCAAATCCGCAAATGATATGCTGTTCATCTCAAAAAAAATAGCCTGATCAACAGCAGCAAGCTATCCTAAGTTATAAGAAGAATTAGGAGTATTTGTACTTAATGAGAATCTATCGAGGTGCAAGAGACTCTTGACTCAGTGACAAAAAAGTGCAAAACATCAGGAAAAGTAAATGCGGTAGGGATATGGAAAAAAGTCCAAGGTTCGACAGCCGGACTTTGGAAATTCGGGTGAGATTAATTTCAATCCCCCAATCCCAAAGGTGAGTTATCACCTCTATAATGCCCTGTTAATTTGGGAAATACACACACCGCTATTTTGCCTAACAATATCCAGCCAAGCCAGACTTTTCAGGATTACAAGGTCAGTAAGGATCAATGTC
This sequence comes from Nostoc sp. CALU 1950, assembly GCF_051172895.1. NCBI lineage: Bacteria > Bacillati > Cyanobacteriota > Cyanophyceae > Nostocales > Nostocaceae > Nostoc > Nostoc sp. CALU 1950. The sequence goes on from NZ_JBDNJQ010000015.1 coordinate 7,579, forward strand.
GAAGTCTTATTTTGATACAGATAATAACGGACACAAACCTTTTGAGTTACCGGGAGCAAGACCACAGTACAACCCCGATCGCCCCGGACAGGTAGAGCATATTTTTCTCGATCTCAGCTTGGATATTCCCAAGCAAAGCTATCAAGGCAGTTGTAGCATTCGCCTCTTACCAATCCGTAATGGCATTGATCGTTTGACTTTGGATGCTGTAAACCTGAATATCGAGTCTGTGCAGGTGGACGAGGTGCCACAAAGTTTTGACTACGACGGGGAACAGCTTTCCATTCAACTTTCTGAGGCGACTCAAATTGGTAAACGCTTGCTAATTGCGATCGCCTATTCGGTGGCAAAACCGCAACGCGGTATTTATTTTATTCAACCAGACAAGCATTACCCAAACAAGCCTACGCAAGTTTGGACTCAGGGAGAAGACGAAGACTCTCGCTTTTGGTTCCCCTGCTTCGACTATCCAGGACAACTATCTACTTCGGAAATTCGCGTCCGTGTCCCCAACCCTCTTGTGGCTATTTCCAACGGCGAATTGATTGACACTACAGAAGATGGTGATTACAAAATTTACCATTGGTCACAGCAACAAGTTCATCCTACCTACTTAATGGCCTTAGCAGTAGGCGATTTTGCTGAAATTCGGGATGAGTGGAAGGGAAAACCAGTCACCTACTACGTAGAAAAGGGACGGGAGGAAGATGCTAAACGCAGCATGGACAAAACTCCCCGGATGATCGAATTTTTGAGCCAAAAATATGGTTATCCATACCCTTTTCCGAAATACGCCCAAGTTTGCGTCGATGACTTCATCTTTGGCGGCATGGAAAACACCTCCACAACTCTGTTAACAGATAGATGTTTGCTGGATGAACGCGCCGCCTTAGATAATCGCAACACCGAAAGTTTAGTCGTCCACGAACTCGCGCACCAGTGGTTTGGTGATTTGGTGGTGATTAAGCATTGGTCTCATGCTTGGATTAAAGAAGGGATGGCTTCTTACTCTGAGGTGATGTGGACAGAAGAGGAATATAGTCCAGAAGAAGCAGCTTACTATCGTTTATTGGAAGCTCGTCGTTACTTAAGTGAAGATAGTAGCCGTTATCGCCGACCGATGGTAACGCACGTTTACCGAGAAGCTATTGAACTTTACGATCGCCACATCTACGAAAAAGGGTCTTGTGTTTATCATATGATTCGGGCCCAATTGGGAGATGAATTATTTTGGCAGGCTATCCAAACATTTATCCAGGATAATGCTCACAAAACCGTAGAAACAGTTGACTTACTCAGGGCGATTGAAAAAGCTACCGGACGTAATCTTTTGTTCCTCTTTGACCAATATGTTTATCGTGGTGGTCATCCCGATTTTAAAGTGGCTTATTCTTGGGATGGGGATGCTAAGTTAGCAAAAATTACAGTAACTCAAACCCAAGCTGCTGAAGGTAAAAATAGCAGCAAGGATTTGTTTGATTTAAAAATACCTATTGGTTTTGGCTATACGCAAGACGAAGTGAGGAGTGAGGAATTAGGAGTTAAAAATAATTCCAAACTCATAACTCCTAACCCACAACTCAAAACTTTCACTGTGCGGGTGAATGAACGTGAACAAAGCTTCTACTTTCCCCTAGAAAATAAGCCCCAATTTATCAGCTTTGATGTTGGAAATAATTACCTAAAAACAGTAGCTTTGGAGTATCCAATATCAGAGTTAAAAGCACAGTTAGAATTTGATCCTGACCCGATTTCACGTATTTATGCAGCAACAGCTTTGGCGAAAAAAGGCGGGTTAGAAGCTACTATTGCGCTTTCTGCTTCGCTAAAAAATGACCCATTGTGGGGTGTGCGCGTGGAAGTGGCGAAACAACTGGCCAAAATCAACTTAGATCAAGCCTTTGATGGCTTAGTTCCTGCTTTAAAAGATAAAAATGCTTACGTGCGACGATCTGTAGTGGAAGCACTTGCTCAAATCAAAACAGCTGAAAGCTATAAAATTGTGAGAGGGGTATTACAAAAAGGTGATCCTAGCTACTATGTGGAGGCAGCAGCTTCTCGTGTAATTGGGGCGATCGCATCGGCAAACTTGGAAGAAAAACCCAAAGAAGACAAGGTATTAAAGCTGCTGAAATCCGTTTTAGAAGAGAAGGCGGGTTGGAATGAAATCGTGCGGAGTGGTGCAGTTGCCGGTTTAGCTGAATTCAAAACTTCGGAAACAGCTTTAAATCTGCTCATCGAATACACCAAACTTGGTATACCACAACCTCTACGTCTAGCCACAATTCGCGCTTTGGGCAAGATTTCTGTCGGTCAAAGTCCGGCTAATTTGGAACGGATTTTAGAAAAATTAGCAGAACTAGCCAAAGAAACCTTCTTTTTAACCCAAATAGCCGTAGCCGCAGCATTAGGACAAATGGAAACACCCAAAGCAGTGAGTATTTTGCGATCGCTAACTGATCAAACAGCTGATGGGCGTGTGCGTCGCTATGCTGAGGAAGAAATTTCGAAGGTGCAAAAGAATATTGGTTCAGAAAAAACCCTGCGCCAATTGCGTGAAGATTTCGACCAACTAAAACAACAAAACCAGGAATTGAGAAGCCGTTTAGAAAACTTGGAGGCCAAATCTAAATAGCACTACATGATAATTAAAAGTAGCTAATTGGTAATTAGTAATTGTGACAAAATCACTATAGTAGTCCTAAATGATATGTGAGAAAGAATAAAGTCTGTAATGCTTGCAAAATTAGGATTTTTCTATTCGTAAATTCTCATAGATCAGATGGGATTGCTATACCAATTAGCAAGGTTTTAGTTGACAGTGTAATTTCTTTGTCGATACATAGAATCTTTTATTTTTCACTTAAATCGCAGGGTATAAATAAAGATAACACCAAGATCCCCGGCTTCCGTGAGAAGTCGGGGATCTTGTATAGGTAAATATTTATATTTATATAAAGTAAAGTTAAGAAAAGATAAAATCATCCAAAACTTGGAAAAGTAGTTGTAGTTTTATAAAGTATAATTAAGAAAAAGATAAACATATCTAGGCAGTGGCAATAAGCTAAAATCGCCTCGAACACTATCCCTGAAGGGTAAGGTTCTAGTTGTTTTAGATAAAAGACTACTAGCTATCTTGAACTTGCAACTAACTTGTGGGTCAGGAAAAAAACATTGTAAATTTTTCAGTTGAAGAGGCAAAAAAAGGCGTGGGTCAGTATCAACCTGCTCAACTAAAACTCTATAATCCAGATGCGATCGCTCGCTACTATAGTTACCGTCCTTGGCTAGCCTGGGGGCGACTGCTGAGAATTATCTCCTCATTTGCAGGATTTATATTCAGTCTGAAGTGGGACGAATGGCAAGATAAAGTTGAGCAGAACAAGGGTAAACGAGCTATCCAGTTGCGAGAACTGCTCACCCGCCTCGGCCCGACTTTTATTAAAGTTGGTCAAGCCCTCTCTACTAGGCCTGACCTGATACGCAAAGATTTTTTAGAAGAACTGATCAAGTTACAAGACCAGTTACCACCTTTCGATAATGCGATCGCTTACCAGATTATCGAAACTGAGTTAGGCCGTCCAATTCACGAAAGTTTTAGCGAACTGTCACCTAGCCCAGTAGCGGCTGCTAGCTTGGGTCAAGTATACCGGGGTCGTCTGGTCAGCGGCGAAGAAGTCGCCGTCAAGGTGCAACGCCCGAACTTACACCCGGTAATCACCCGCGACCTATATCTGATGCGTTGGGCAGCAGGTTGGCTAGCTCCTTGGTTGCCTTTAAATCTCGGTCACGATCTAACTTTAATTGTGGACGAGTTTGGCACGAAGTTATTTGAAGAAATTGACTATATTAATGAAGGCCGCAACGCCGAGAAGTTTGCCAGCAATTTCCACAACGACCCACAAGTAAAAGTTCCAGGTATTTACTGGCGTTACACCAACACCCACGTTTTAACCCTGGAATGGATTAACGGCTTCAAGCTGACGGACACTCAACGCATCCGCGAAGCAGGTTTAGATCCAGAAGCGATTATCCAAATTGGCGTTACATCAGGATTGCAACAGCTTTTAGAACACGGCTTTTTCCATGCTGACCCTCATCCCGGCAATTTGTTTGCTGTGTCCGATGGTCGTATGGCTTACATTGATTTCGGCATGATGGATCAGTTGGAGGAAAGTACTAAAGAAACTTTGGTAGATGCGCTAGTGCATTTGGTGAATAAAGACTACACCGACTTAGCCGAAGACTTTGTAAAACTAGGGTTTTTGACTCCAGACACGAATATTTGCCCGATCGTGCCAGCATTAGAAGCAGTGCTAGGAAACGCTATTGGCAAAAATGTCAAGGATTTTAACTTCAAAACTATTACCGATGAATTCTCGGAACTGATGTATGAGTATCCTTTCCGAGTCCCGGCAAAGTTTGCTTTGATTATTCGTTCCCTTGTTACTCAGGAAGGTATTGCCCTGAGCCTCAACCCGGATTTCAAAATTGTTGAAGTGGGTTATCCCTACATAGCACGGCGGTTGCTGACGGGCGAATCGCCGGAGTTACGCCGACGATTATTGAATGTGTTGTTCAAAGATGGTAAATTTCAGTGGCAGCGGTTAGAGAATTTGATTGCGATCGCTCGTACCGATAGCAACTTTGATGTATTGCCCACAGCCCAGATGGGCTTCCAATATTTAATCTCGGAAGAAGGGAAGTTTCTGCGGCGACAACTAGTGCTTGCTCTCACCGAAGATGACCGCCTCCACACCGAAGATGTCCAACGCCTGTGGAACCTGGTTAAAGATGACTTAAAACCGGATCGTTTATTAAATGTAGCGATCGGTATTTTAACAGAGTTATCCAGAGAAGGCGCGGCGGCTATTCTCCCAAAATCTACATTCCTTGCGCCTTTTACTGGAAACCAGTCAGCAAGTAAAAACTAAAAACCTTTAATATAAATCAGGAATTTTAATGTACTATTTTCCTCTACAACCACCCTATTTCCTCTTACTTGTTGGCTTTTTGACAGCATTAACATCTGGTTTGGCATTATCTGGCACTTTGAAAGTAATTGTGCAGAAATGGCCGAGCGAGCGCACAGAAAATACTAAACCACGTTCCTCACTGAAACAATTACTTGTACCATTTACCGGCATAACTGGCGGTACGTGTTTATTTCTGTCTTCAGGCTTAGAAATATTTGGCTTTCCCTCTTCCTTGGCTCTAGGAGTCGGTCTACCAATTAGTTTGTTGACTTGTTTATTAGTGTGGTTGCAGTTGGGAAGTATGCTCACCTTTATCGAACGCGAAGGAATGCAATCTCTAGACTTAGATTCTTGATTCTTTTTCTGAGATGTAGAAAACTCTCTCTACGAATATTCAAATCAACTTAACTCATCCCAGAGCTTGAAGCTGTGGGATTTCGAGTAATTATTCATTGCTACAAGATGGCGCCTTCTAGGGATGGGCTTTCTGTAAATCTTTACCCCCAGAAAATAATTTACTAGCGGTTAATACTGTTTTTTTACTCAAATTTCACAAATTTCAATATTGAATCACGTTAGAATTACGTACATAGACTGTAGTATCTCTGCTAAAAGGACAGTCAGAAATACCCAGCTTTGTACTAGTTCTTCGTGAAAACTTTTATTTTTATCTTTTCCAAAGGAGTTTGATGTAACTATGAGTCAAGAATCAAAAGAATTCTGCTTTTGCACCTTAGCATTAGGTGAAAGATATCGCTCTCATGCTTTACTATTAGCTGAAGATATTGCAAAACATTCACCTGGAAGCAACTTTGTAATCCTAACAGATAAGCCACAGGAATTTAGTAATTATTCTCATGTTTTAGCTTTTCCACATCAACAACAAAGCATTGGTTGTTACCACGATAAAAGGTTTGTTATTGCCCAAGCATTATCACTATTTAATACCTGTATTTTTGTTGATGTAGATATGCGAATATTGGATAAGGTAGCACCAAATCTAAAATATCTTCCGGGAGTTACAGCAAGAAGTTGTACCAGTATTGTCAAACATAATAAAGTTTACATTAGCTCAGTAAATGATTTGCACAAACCCAAAAGAACTAGAGACTTGCAAATTGTTAACAAGATAGCACATAAACTGGACTTGAATTTAGAAGATAATAATACCCAGTTTGTGATGGAAGTTTTATTTGCAGTTACAAGGCAAGATGGACGTGAAATCGAATTTATCAAACATTGGGAAACTATTGCATTATATTGTGAGTTAAACGGTTTTACTTGTGCTATTGGTTATGCCATAGGATTAGCTGCCGCTAAAGCAGGATTATCAGTTAGATGGGATGCTATGGAGGATATTGTTTATTTTAAAGATTGGGTAGAACGAGAAAAAATTAAAAAAGGTCAAGCAAATCCAGAAGAAAGCTTGATATATTTTCAACACCATGATGCAATTGAATACCCCAAGCGTTCAATTGTGAAAAAGGTGGCACTTAGACTAGATAGAACTATCGGCTATTACTATCGTTCATTGCGTCTAAGACTTGCAACCTTGAGTAATTTTAATTTTTATTACAGATAAAGTCCTTGATACACAATCTGTTGTGATTTTTCACATTATGTGGAAAAACTAAGGCAAGACAGCGTGCGTTATGAACATTAGTTATAACGCACCGAAAATTTGGGATGGTGCGTAAGAGAGCGGCATAACAAACCCTAACAGTTTAACGGATATAGCCTTGGTAATTTATTGATTTTATCTAGTAATTCTATCCTTAAAATTGCGATAGTTTAGCTTAATATTGTTGATTCTTTGCTGAATAAAACTACTAGTAGACTTTTGCAGAAGCATTATCTGGCTTGGGCGTGTAAAGCTTTGAGGACGTTTTTCAGGTGATTTTAAATAGCGATAATATAAGAAAACATCGCGGTAAGGAATATCAACATCTTCACCCCCACAAAGCCTCACAAAATTTGAAGAAGATATACTCATATAATGTAAATATGTCAACCTCCGCCCTTGGTCGTAGAGGATATTATCTACCACATTAAATTGAGAACCCCAGTGATTACCAGTTGCCTGTTCGCAGTCATGAAAAGCAAAATTATAATAGGAAACGCCACTTTTCAACACCATATAGTTAAATAAAGATTGGTCAGGCGCTAAGAAAGCCATGACATCAGCTTCACCTGCTGCTAATTTGTCAAGTATATCGGCTCTCATCGCTGGAGAAAAAATATTTTTCTTAGTGGCAAACCAACCAGCACAAAATACTTTAGACTGCAAGTTCTCTGAGTTGAAAATTTGTTGTATCTGCTCTGGTGAACCATCAAAAATAAATTTTAAATCAGACTTATACTGAAAATCATTGACTACCCAATCGTAGTTATCTAATTTTTCATATACATAATCTATAGGCCCCATTAACAAGGTATCTGCATCAAAATAAATAAATCTATCAAATGGGCCATCGATAGCACAAAATTTGCGGTGCATTGGTAGCTCATAGAGTTCTGGAAAGCCCCACTCTCGCCAAGTTTTTTGTGCTCTGGGGTAATTTTTCCATATCTGAGTAGCAAAATTATCCCAGTAAGCTATGGAATCAGAATCTTCAAATAAGGTGACATTATCTCTAGATGCAATCTCTGCTTTTACCTTGTCTAATCGCTCATTATATGGAAGTATACAAATAGGAATTTTCCTGCCAGCATTAGCTTCTATACTGTTGAGCAACGCAACTAATTGGTCATAGACAACATCATTCGCTAGGATGTAAATACCATCAATCATTGGGATACTCCTAATATTAAGTACGGGCAACAACAAAAGGAAATAAACGGCGAGTCAGTTTGGGGATAAAAGCGAATTTCCCCTCATGGAGATAGCGATAGTGTTCCCACAATTGCCAATAAGGACTACCAGTTTTCATCCGCGTACCAGCCCAGTGGAGATATTTTAATCGTTGTCCTCGGTCATAAAGGGCGTAATCTTGCTGTTGAAAATTTTGTGAACCTGCCCAACTACCAGGCCCACCCCCAGGAATTTTGACGAGATTTCCACGTTTGGCAATCAGCTTAAGCACAAGATAATTTAAAACTGGTTGGTCTGTAACTCCTTCAGAAAAATCGAAATATTGGCGATGCGCTGCACACTCGCGCAAAGTTTCATCCATTTGTTGTTCGGTAATAATTCCTTTTCTGGAAGCCCAAAAACCACTGTTGAAAACGTCTTGAAGTTGGACATCAGAAAAAATTTGCTGCTCTTTTACCAATGGTGAAAAAATATTTCGTAGTTTGTCATTGGCATGATGGTAGTCACAACAGAAGAAATCAACTTCTGAAAGTTTGTCTAAATTGTCGGCGATTTTTTCAAAAACGACAATATCCGTATCAATATAAATAAACTCATCTAAAGGGCCAAACCACGCTACTAGCTTACGCATTTTGTTGGGTAAGGCGAGAAAATCTCTATCAAAAATTTCTCCGATGCGTTTGGTAAATTTATCAATAAGTTCTAAATCTGGGAAAATTTTGACATTGTGTAAGGTAGCAACCTGCTCTGCTACTTTGTGATAATTGTCATTAAAAGGTATGAGATAAATGATTACTTCTGGGTCATAGTAACGAATGCTATTGAGTAAAGCGATCGCATTATCGATAACCCGGTCATTGGCAACTATATAAATTCCCCTACTCATAAATTATCCTTGGTTAATTAACTTAAATTTTCGCAAAGCTCTTGTAAATAAATTTGCTACTGGAGCGTCATTATAATTCTTAGGAGGATTTGTAAATACTGGGCGCTTTTCTGGTTCGTGTAGGTAACGATAGTAAAGAAATAAATCTCGATAAGGAAACTCAATATTCTCTCCAGCACAAACTGCTTGATTGATATTAGGAGGAATACCAATGTAATGAAGATAAGTTAGTCGATTACCTTTGTCATAAAGAAGATGTTCCCGTTCCTCAAAGTGCTTAGATGTGGCAGAACATCCTGTTTTTTGATTATCTGGCAGTTGACGAGCAAAGTTATAAATAGAAAGATTAGACCTCATTACCATGTAGTTTATCAATGGTTGTTCGCCAGCACCTTCATACAAAAGTTCCGCCTCACCATTTTGTAAATGGGATATCAGCAAATCTCTTTGTTCTGAGTTAAATATTCCCCGCTTTGCGCCATAGAAGCCTGAACAAAATATTTCGGAATCAATGCGTTTTTGCTCGAAAACTTCTCGTAATTTGGGAGAATTAACATTATATATTTTACTAACGTCTTTAAATTGAAAATCGTAGACAACAAAATCATAACTATCTAGCTTTTCAAACACTGTCGCTAGTGAGTTCATCACCAAAGTGTCTGCATCTAAATAGATAAACTTATCGAATGGCCCATCAAAAGCGCAAAAACGACGGTGAGCGCCATAAAGACGGGATTTACTGCGATTTAATCGTTCTGGTGCTGCTGTCAGCATAAACTGATCCCAGCGGTTGATTGATTCTAGATCATCGTAAAGAAACACATTAGGGCGTTTAGCTATTTCGTCAGTAATTCGCTGTGTTTGATCATCGAAAGGATAGATACAAACAGGAGTTTCTGGGCCTAAGATAACATCAATACTGTTAAGCAAAGCCACCAATTGATCGAAAACATAATCATTGCCAAGGGTACAAATACCATTCATAATTTATGAGTGTTGATCAACAAAGTTTGACAACCAGTTAAGTAGGTTTAATTTGTGTAAGATAATTTGACGTGCTTCTGCGATCGCATCTTTGGCAGCATACCAAGCATCAGGTGTAGCTGTGACTTCTTTGATATAGGCAATGCCTTTTTCATCTAAACTGGGCAACCGCAAAAAACTACCCGGTGGCAATAATTTATCAGCAGCCGGGCCACCATAGTAAATTGGTAAACACCAAGCAAGCAAACTATCCCAAAGTTTCTCACTCACATACCAATTATTATCAGCATAATTTTCAATTGCCAGATTGTAATAGTATGGCGCCATGCCATACCATTTGTTACCTAGTTCTCCCGACTTGTTAGCCCATCCTGGTAAGTTACGCCCATACAAATCAAATTTTATCCCACTAGATTGTAGAGACTGCAAAAAGTCTAAACGCTGGCGATGATTAACTGTACGGCTAATTCCTGAAGTAATCCAACTACACGGTGCAACCTTTTGGGGCGGTGGCATTTCATTTAAATCTTGAAATGAATTTGAGTGATACCAAATAGCAGGCATATAGTCAGGGATGGGAGCAAAATCATCGGGCCCAGAAATGTAGCCAGAATATTTCTGGGCGTGTTGGTAATTATGATTAGTGATTTCGACAATTTCATCTAAAGGCGGTTCCCTTAGTAAATAAATAATCCGCTCTTTACTCACACCGCGCAGTAGAGAATTAACATTGACTACTGGTTTTTGCTGCTTTTTGCGAAAATTATCTAACCAAGATTTGTGTGGCGATGCTTGGGGAAAATCAAATTGATACATCAGCAGAAAATCTGGTTTTTCTGCTAGTGCCTGCATTTGTATATTGCCCCAAACTCCAAATTGATTCGGGGTTTGTTGCCATAGCCAATCGGCTCTAGTTTCTAAACCTCGATAGCTGCTAATCATACCTACAGTTTTCATAGTCATTTTAGTTATTAGTTATTTTTCTTACACAATAATTTGAGGCAGTAGAGATTCATCAACATAACTAAGGATTTTTGCCGCTCGATTTTCCCAAGAAAACTGCTTGACAAACTCGATGCTATCTGGATAACCCTCTACTTTCCTGGGATGAGTTTCTAAAACCCGCTTTAGACTTTCGGCAAATTTGCTGGGGTTATCTGGTTCACACCAAGCTGCGATCGCTTGAGTATCTTGAAACTCAACTAATGATGGAATTTCTGTCGAGACAATGGGAGTTCCAGATGCGAAGTAGTCAAACAGCTTTAAGGGAGATGTGAAAGTTGCCGCTTTTCCCGAACAATGAGGATGAGCTAAAACATCGGCTGCTTGTAGCAAAGATGCTAACTCATTATGCAAGACATAGCCCAAAAATTTAATATTATGAATCTGTTTTTCTTTGACTAATTGTTGATAATATTCAACTTCTGTGGGCTTACCACCGGCACAGGCAAATTGCACATTAGGCATTTCTTTAGCTACATCAATTAGTACATCAATACCTTTAAATTGCTGTAGTGCTCCCGCATAAACCACCAATTGTTGGCTTTCATCTCGCAATAGTTTTTGACGCCATTCTGCTGCTTTTTCCGGTTGTCTCTCCATAAATAAGCGATTAAACCCATTATGTAACTTAATCACTTTCTCTGGTGGCATCCCATTTTTAATCATGCTTTCGCGGACAGTTTCTACAACGCTGACAGCAATTTGTAACAGCGGATTGTTGACAATTTCTGGTTCAAATGGCTTGTCTTCATGGTGGTGGTGTTCGTAAATTGCAGGAACGCCATTTCTGATGGCAGCTTTTACAAAATTCCAGTTGCGACTGTGGACAAGTTTAATAGTTGGAAGTATGTGAAATGGCAAATAATATTTGCTGGCAATGGTGTTAGAGTCAGTAAACTTGCTCCGAAAACGATCAATCGGCCAAGGCATGGGTAAGGGAGCAACTTTTAACTTGTCATGAAGGTTGTAATATTTAACAAGTTCTATTGGTGTTTGTCTCGGTTGAAAAGGATGAGCTAAATTAGCTAGATTAAAGGCTTTTGCTCCTTTGTCAGGATATACCAAAACTGTTGAGTATCCCAAGTTAGCGGCGGCGTTAGCTGCATTTGTAGACTGCACTAAGTGAGCCTCTGGCTGTGGCAACTCTTCACCAATAAAAAAAATGTAGTGTTTTTTTAAAGCAGTATTTTTCATAAATTTAAATATTAATACTATTCTCAAAGTTTTCTAAATTATCTAGCAGTTTTATCGAATATTCATAACTTTCTGTAATTAATTCATTTTGTTCTTCTGTGCTAGATATCAAATTATCAGCGAGAGAACGAAGAGAGCTAAGGATGAGGTTAAGAGAAGTCCGGAACTCAATAGAGATATGATTAAATGCTTCATAATAGGTACTTATGACATCTAGATTTTGCTCAGAGATCGAGATTAATTGTCCTTTTTTTTGCAAGTTAATAACATCGTCAAAAACATCAATGGTGTTGAGAATTCTCCAAGCTGATTTGTAAGAGTCTTCAATTAATTCTTGCCGTTCTTGAGAATTGTCTACCAGATCATCAAGTAATAAGCGCAGTAACCCAATCATTGAGTTCATCTGCGTCCGAATTTCATGAGAGATGCGAAGCCAGCTTTGATTGTGTTTAGCAGCTTCCGGATATTCAGCAAATTTTTTGGAGTTTAGGCGCATTGCCTTGAGGATTTGTGTCTGAATCAAGTTTTTATTAGGGCGATCGCTAAATTGCATTGAATAAAGGCGTGAGTAGTAAGCACCTTTTTTTAAAAGTTCTTCATGGGTTCCCACCTCTACCACCTGTCCTTGATCTAAAACGGCAATTTGATCGGCTTTTTGGACGGTGGAAAGGCGGTGAGCAATTACTAGGGTGGTGCGATCGCGACTCAAATCATCGAGTGCAGCTTGTACTAAACGTTCGGAAACCGTATCTAAAGCGCTGGTGGCTTCATCTAAAATCAGAATTTCGGGATTTTGGACGAGGGCGCGGGCGATCGCTAATCTTTGCCTTTGTCCACCAGATAACATGACGCCGCGATCGCCAATTAGGGTGTCAAATCCTTGAGGCAATTTACTAATAAACTCATAAGCATTTGCCCGCTTGGCTGCTGTAATAATTTCATCCTCAGTAGCCTCTGATCGCCCGTATGCGATGTTATTCTGTACCGAGTCATTGAAAAGAAAGGTATCTTGACTGACGATTCCCATCCGCTTTCGCAGGGATACAAGATCAAACTCCCGCAAATCAGTGCCGTCAATGGTAATGCTGCCAGCGATCGGGTCATAGAATCTGGGTAAAAGGTCTGCCAAAGTGGATTTACCAGCACCAGAACCACCTACTAATGCTAAGGTCGTGCCACGTGGTAAATATAAACTCACATCTTTGAGTACCAACTTTTCATGACCAGGGTAGGCAAAGCAAAGAGAATTAAAAGAAACTCCCTCTTTTAATTTTGTATAGGGCAGCTTACCTTTGTCCATGAATGGCTTATCATGCAGGCTTAAAAACTCATTGGTCACATCCACACTGGCGGCAGTACTGGCAAAGTTGCTGCGAATAGTATTTAACTGAGAAATCAATGGCAGCACTCGCAGCAGCACTAATAAATATGTCAGGAGTACGGTAGAAAGAGAAGAAACCTGGTCAGCAAAAAAGGTTTTGCTCAAAATTACAATCAGCAGTAAAGCTGTAATACCCATCACCTCACTCAGAGGTGTAATCGCTTCCGAATTAACCTGAGATTGAAAATCTGCTAACTCGCGATCGCGAATTAATTTTTTAATCCGTCGATATTCTTTTTCTTCATTTCCCGTCGACTTTACTAGCCGAATTCCGTTCAGGGTTTCTAGTACAGAGATGGAGTATGCCTTAGACATCTCACTAAGCTGCTTACCAAAATTTCTAGACCGGGAAATAGCATACTGATTTACTAACGTCACCAACGACAGCAAAAACGTAGCAGCAATTGTCAACTGCCAAGAAATTGACAGCAATAAACCAACAAAAACTAAAATTGTGATTCCCAGAACAACTATCCTGACTGTACTACCGATAGCACTTGCAGCCCGGCCAATTTCTCCACCAAGACGGTTGATTAAATCACCAACCTTCATTTTTGCGTAATAATCTATATCAATTTCTAATAATAGTCTTAACCCGGTTTCGCGCATATCTGATGTCAGCTTTCTGGTTAAAGAACTAGATGATAAAGCGCTGGCATAAGTAGCTAAATTCTTTAAAATAATTGTGAAGATAATTGCCCCAGCCATTACTCCTATCCGGTAAGGTTCTGGAGTATTATCAAAGGGAGATATCATCGTTTTTAGGATGGGAGGGGCCGTACTTAAATCTACTTCTTGCCCCACAATTTTTAAAACCACTGGCACAATTAAAGCTGTGCTGATCCCGTTAAATAAAGCTCCAGAAAATCCTAATAATATTGTCAGCAGAATCAAACCTGGATAGGGTTTAGCGAATCTTAGTAGTAGTTTTCTGGTAGACATTGGATATTTTTATATTACCTTCAATTATTAATATTAATTCACAAAATACTTGCCAAATAAAGCTAATCATCAAATAAACTAAACTAAATAATCTTCATGTCTCAACTCCATTAATATATAGTTATATCGCTATACCAACTCCAGAAATACTTTGGCACAATGAGGGAATGAAAATCTCTTTTTCAATACCCTACCCCAAATCAAGATTCACAGCCTAGCAATTACTGACTTGAGCGTAGAAGCCATAGCCTCTATGCTATAGTGTTCCACACATCTTTTTCTAGCCTTGAGACCTTGCTGGTTTGCTGACTCTAAATTCTGAAAAATCAATTGAATTTGTTCAGCAATCTGTTCAGGACAAGCAGGCTCGACTAAATAACCAGTATCACCTAAAATTTTGGGAATATCTCCAACGCGCGTTGATAATACAGGTTTAGCCATTGCCATTCCATCTGTCAACTTCAGGGGAAATTGAGCACGAGTTTCTGGGGTGTCTCGCTGGGGAACGACTACAATATGAGCCGCTGCTACCAAATCAGGCATAACATCAGCTGGATACTTTGGTAATTTGATAATCCAGCGTCCCCACTTTTGTTGGAGTTGCTGATCATAATCATCATAAGGACTACCGCCTACAATCACTAGTCTTAAGTCTGGCTGATTAATTTTATCGAGTGCGATGAGAACATCTTCTAGACCTTTATAGGGTCTTGGCGCACCAGGAAACATTAAAATACGATATTCAGATAAACCATAACGATTTCTGCTGGACTCAGCATCATATCGAGCGGGATCAAATAAAGAAGTATCCTTACCATTAGGAACAAATGTACCGCCAAAGCGCTGCTGCAAAAATTTAGTATGCACCGTCACAGCATCAGCGCTACTTACCAAACCTTCCATCCATTTCACGTACAAAGGATGATAAGGATTCCTGAGTGCGCCGTCTGATTTCAACAATTCCCTAGCTAATTGTTTCGGTGTGGGACGATAATGCCAGTCATCGCCACCATACCAACTGAGTTCCCAATCATCTATGTCTAAAATTAACGGTTTTCGGCTAAATATTTTATTTATTAGGGCAACTCCAAAACTCGCTATTTGTGGTTTGATAGCATAAATTATATCTCCATCAATTTTTGGGATAAATTTGCTGACTTCTCCAAAAAAATCTGGAAAATTTTTGCCCGGTAAACTATAAACGTTTAATTCTGATGGTAAATTTCGATATAAGTTATTTCCAAATAAAAACCCCATAATTTCAACTTCATATTCTAAATTTCTTAGGGCTGTTGCTATCAAGTATGCACGCAAAATAGCTGCACTTGATAAATCTGAAACCAACAGCGATATCTTGGAAAACTTTTTCACTATTTTTATACTTATTTTTATGAAGAAGAGGGAAGGGGGAAAGGGGAAGGGGAAAAGGTAAAAACCTCGCCCGCAATTGGCGCGACCTGTTCACCCCTTTCCCCTTTTCCCTTTAACCTTTTCCCCTCTTGTTTATTTAGTGCGCCAAGGATTTGTAACTTGATTCGGTAAAACTACTTTAGCGAATCTGTCAAAAATCCGTGTATATAAGGAACGACTAATATTTTTAGCATATTGAGGTCGATAAGGATAGGTGCAGTGCAGAACTTTAATTTTATCCTGAATATTATAAGCATCCTGCCACTTACTGAGATAATTATAGGTGGGTGGTAGAATTTTCATGTAAGGTTGTACAGATGCGATCGCAGATGCAAAAGCCCCTTGATCTTTTAGAAGTAATTTATCTTGGTTGTTTTTGACAATCTCAAAATAACGTTGAAATTCGTCAAAAAATACCTTGATTACTTCTGTTTTCCTAAAAGCTATTAAACCGCTATTATATTGCACGTCATCTGCTTGCAAAGGAAACCCTACAGATTGCAGAATTGGCAAAACATTTGGCAAAATGTCTTCTTGCTTTCCGCGCAACAAATTTGTAGCTTTAAGAATGGAAGGTTGCACATCTTCAGTTAATAGCAAATCATATTCATTTAAATAGTCAAATACGTCGTTGATATCGGAAAGTAAACAAATATCTGAATCTAGGTAAATTGTTTTATCAAACTCAGAGGCCGCATATAGAGCCAGTTTTGCTTGCCTTGATGCTAAAACAGTATTTTCATTTGCAGGAGCCGGCTTTAAAATTACATTTTTAAAAGCCTTTAGAAAAGGATAGAGTCCTGTAGGTACTTGATCAATTAGAATAATGATTGGCTCTTGATGGAACTTTCTAATTGCCGCCAAAAAATGAATACAATCTTGAAAAGGGTAAAGTCCAGTTAAAATTGTAATAAATCCTCTAGTTTCTGTTGGCATAAATCAAATTAATAATTGTTGTTTAGTTTGGAAAATAGACATGTATTTATTTTGATAAAGTCTTACTCTAGTTTTATTTATAGCCAAATCTTATAGAGTAGAGATAAGCAAAATATAAACTTGGCAATTTATTGTTTTTTACTTAAAAACAATGAAATAAATTTAACTTTATATTTGTAGCTATTCCAGAGAAATTTTACTGATAATTTCATCTGAAGTTGACTTTATTTAAGTATAATTACCGTCTAAAACGGCTGTGTAATATCAGAGTGAATATTGCATATAGCTATAATAAAAAAAGTATAAATACTTGATATAGTTTGTGGAAGTAGCACTATTATTCACTGGAATGTAGTATTGCTACTATTGCTACTCAAGACCAAATATTAATGTTGTAAGGGAGGCAGAGATAATGCAGGTAATCCGTCTGGAAGCACTCTCAGACAACTACATATTCTTGTTACACGACTACAAACAAAATATTGCCGCTGTTGTCGATCCAGCGGAGGCTCAACCAGTTTTAAAGAAACTGGCAGAATTAAAAGCTGAGTTGGTAGCAATTTTCAACACGCACCACCATAACGATCATGTGGGTGGTAATAAGCAATTAATGGAACAATTTCCCCAACTGATAGTTTATGGAGGAGCTGAGGATCGTGGTAGAATTCCGGGACAGCAGGTGTTTTTGCAACAAGGCGATCGCGTCCAGTTTGCAGACCGTATAGCTGAAGTTATCTTCGTCCCTGGACATACCCGCGCTCACATTGCTTACTACTTTTCCCCAGAAAAAGCTGGCGAGGCAGGGGAATTATTTTGCGGCGATACCTTATTTTCTGGCGGTTGCGGTCGCTTGTTTGAAGGAACACCGACCCAAATGGTAGACTCCTTGAGCAAATTACGCTCTCTGCCCGATGATACACGCATCTGGTGTGCCCACGAATACACCTTAAAAAATCTGCAATTTGCCCTAACTGTGGATGGCGACAACGCCGACTTACAAAAACGCTTCAATGAAGTAAAAGCCTACCGTAGTCGAGGAGAAGCTACTATCCCCTCTCTGCTGGGAGTAGAGAAGCGAAGCAATCCCTTTTTAC
Source organism: Nostoc sp. CALU 1950 (assembly GCF_051172895.1). Taxonomy (NCBI): domain Bacteria; kingdom Bacillati; phylum Cyanobacteriota; class Cyanophyceae; order Nostocales; family Nostocaceae; genus Nostoc; species Nostoc sp. CALU 1950. The sequence goes on from NZ_JBDNJQ010000015.1 coordinate 25,196, forward strand.
GTTGGGATCAGCCATCATTACAATCAACTGTTAAGAGTAGCGATGGAGTGCAAACCTTTGCACGGATACGGGAAATGAAAAATAACTTTTAGGCATTTGGCATTGGGGATTGGGCGATAGGCATTGGGCATTTCCCAATCTCCATCAATTTTCTCGCGCTAATAGTTGCGATCGCACCCTTCCTTTCGCTACGATCTGTAAGCTTTAGGGTATAGGCAAAGAAGCTTGGAATACAGCAGTGACATTGTGAGCTATCAAGCCTTACCCAAATTAATCAGATTTTACAGGAAAAACGATGGCGAAACGCGTACAGTTAGTTTTAAATCAGGATATCAGCAAGCTGGGGAAATCTGGCGACTTAGTGGAAGTAGCTCCTGGCTACGCTCGTAATTATCTGATTCCCCAAAAATTGGCAACCAATGCCACTCCTGGTATTCTCAAGCAAGTAGAACGCCGTCGTGAGCAAGAGCGTCAACGGCAATTAGAACTCAGACAACAAGCTCTTGAGCAAAAAGAATCTTTAGAAAAAGTTGGCAGCTTGACAATTGCCAAGCCAGTTGGTGAAAACGAAGCAATTTTCGGTACTATCACCACCCAAGATGTTGTAGATGCAATTAAGGCAGCCACAGGTCAAGAAATTGATCGGCGTGGCATTACCATTCCCGATATTAACCACCTTGGTACTTATCAAGCCGAAATCAAACTGCATTCTGAAGTAGCGGCACAAGTCGATATTCAAGTCGTCGCTAGTTAACTTAAGAGGGGAACGCAGGGATGAGGAAGCAAGGGAAGTAAAAGTAAATAACCTTTAACTCTTGTACAGACGCGATTAATCGCGTCTCTAGCAAACAGACGCGAGTAGTCGCGTCTCTAGCAAAATCTCAAAACTAAAATCGTTTATGGCTGAAGAACTGAGTTTTAAAGGCGATGGTAGCGATCGCCTCCCCCCCCAAAATATTGAGGCGGAAGAAGCGATTTTGGGGGGTATTTTGCTAGATCCAGAAGCGATTAGTCGAGTTAGCGATCGCCTCCTTCCCGAAGCTTTTTACATTAGCGCTCACAAAGATATTTATCAAGCAGCTGTGAGGCTGCACGCTCAAGGTAAACCTACAGACTTACTCTCAGTCACAAGTTGGCTGACTGACCATGAAATGCTTGCCCGCATTGGTGGCAGAAATAAATTAGCAACTCTGGTAGATCGCACAGTCTCAGCCGTTAACATCGATGCCTTAGCAGGGTTGGTGATGGAAAAATACCTGCGGCGACAGTTAATTAAAGCTGGCAATGAAATTGTACATTTGGGTTACGAGACAGAAACCGAGTTACCAACTGTTTTAGATCAGGCAGAACAGAAAGTATTCGGTGTTACTCAAGAGCGTCCCCAATCGGGTTTAGTTCATATTTCTGATACTCTAATTAATAATTTCCAGGATATTGAAGATAGAAATCAAGGCATTGCCTTACCTGGGATTCCCTGCGGATTTTACGATTTAGATGCCATGACCAGCGGCTTTCAACGTTCTGATTTAATTATTGTCGCTGGCAGACCATCAATGGGAAAAACAGCGTTTTGCTTAAACCTTGCTCATAATATCGCCGCTTCTTATAAATTACCAGTTGCAGTTTTCAGCTTGGAAATGTCAAAAGAGCAATTGACGCAACGGCTATTAGCTAGCGAAGCACAAATTGAAAGTAGTTATCTGCGGACTGGACGCCTTAGCCAAACACAGTGGGAACCTTTAAGCCGTGCTATTGGTATCCTTTCAGAGATGCCAATTTATATTGATGATACGCCGAATATTACAGTTACACAAATGCGTAGTCAGGCAAGAAGATTACAAGCAGAAGTTGGAACTGAATTAGGATTAATTGTAATAGATTATCTGCAATTGATGGAAGGAGCAGGCGATAATCGAGTTCAAGAATTATCAAAAATTACTCGTCAACTCAAAGGTTTAGCGCGGGAATTATCTGTACCAGTTATTGCTTTGTCTCAGTTGAGTCGAGGGGTTGAAGCACGCACAAACAAGCGTCCAATGTTGTCAGATTTGAGAGAATCCGGTTGTTTAGCAGGCGATAGTCTGGTGACATTAGCAGATAGCGGACTGCAAGTGCCAATTAAGGAATTAGTAGATAAATCTGGTTTTGCAGTTTGGGCATTGAACGAAGCTACAATGCAGCTAGAAAAAGCAATTGTTAGCAATGCTTTTTCCACTGGTGTAAAGCCTCTGTTTACTTTAACAACTAGATTGGGCCGGAAAATCCGTGCCACAGGTAATCACAAGTTTTTAACAATTGATGGCTGGAAAAGACTTGATGAATTAACTCCTAAACAACATCTATGTTTACCCAGACATCTCCCCAGTCCTGGTAAGCAAACTATGACTTATGCCGAAGTCGCATTATTAGGGCATTTAATTGGCGACGGTTGTACATTGCCACGTCATGTCATACAGTACACTACCAGAGAGATAGATTTAGCTCAGAATGTTGCTTTCTTGGCAACAGAAGTTTTTGGAGATTCAATTGTTCCTAGAATTTCACCTGAACGTGGGTGGTATCAAGTTTACTTATCCGCAGCACAACATCTAACTCATCGTGTGAGAAATCCAATAGCCAAATGGCTAGACTCTCTCGGTGTTTTTGGTTTAAGGTCTTATGAAAAATTTGTACCTCAAGAATTGTTCTCACAACCTCAAGAGTCAATAGGTTGCTTTCTAAGACACCTTTGGAGTACAGATGGCTGTATCAACTTAATTGCAGGAAAAAAGCCAAGACCTATTGCATTTTATGCAAGCAGTAGCGAGAGACTAGCTTTTGATGTACAGACACTTTTATTAAGGCTTGGCATTAATGCAACACTCAGGACAGTTCCTCAAGTTGGGAAAGGCAGAAATCAATATCATGTAATAATCACTGGTAAGCCCGATCTTCAGTTGTTTATTATGCATATTGGAGCAGTAGGAGAATATAAGCTACGTTCACTCCAAGATATTTTTCAACACCTTCAAAACAGTATTCACAACCCTAATAGAGATATAATTCCGAAGGATGTTTGGAAAATAGAGGTTGTACCTGCGATGCAAGCTATTGGCTTCACCACACGGATATTACAAGCCTCCATTGGAGTTTCGTATTGTGGCTCTACTCTTTACAAAGTAAATTTAAGTCGAGAAAGAGCTTTAAAAGTTGGCAACATTCTTCAATCGTCTAAACTGGTTACTCTTGCCAAAAGTGATGTTTATTGGGATAAAATAGTTTCAATTGAATATAGCGGCGAGGAAGAAGTGTTTGACCTCACTGTTCCTGGTTTGCATAATTTTGTTGCAAATAATATTATTGTTCACAATTCCATTGAACAAGATGCCGACTTAGTAATAATGTTATACCGTGATGAATATTACTCTCCCGATACTCCCGATCGCGGCATTGCAGAAGTAATTATAGCTAAACACCGCAACGGGCCTACGGGTACTGCAAAACTTTTGTTCAATCCACAGTTTACAAAGTTTCAAAATTTAAAAATTTGAATGGGGAATTGGGCATTGAGCATTGGGAATGGGAGAGATGAGGGAGATGGTGGAGACAAGGTGACGAAGAGAAGCAGCGAGGCAAAGAAACGATCAAATACTATCTCTGTGTCCCCGTGTCCTCTTCCCCATGCCCCATACCCAATTTTTACTTAACTCCTAGCAATTCCACGTCAAACAGCAGAGTTGCGTTGGGAGGAATCACGCCACCAGCACCACGAGCGCCATAACCTAACTCAGAGGGGATGATTAAATTGCGACGACCGCCTACTTTCATAGTGCTAAGTCCTTCATCCCAACCTTTGATTACCTGTCCAATGCCGATTTTAAAGCTGAAGGGTTGGCCGCGATCGCGTGAACTATCAAACTGAGTACCATCTTCTAAAGTGCCAACATAGTGAACTTCAACCGTTTGTCCAGGCTGAGGAGTCGCTCCAGTCCCCTCTTTTAACTCAACATACTTCAATCCAGAAGGAGTGGTTACGGCATTCGCATCAGACATAGTATTACTCGCAATTAAGATATTGTTTTCAGTTACAGTTGTGGGCGCTGACGGTGTTTGAGTTAATTCGGCAGCAATGGCAGTATTCTGTTTACTGCCTACTTGCCCCACAATCAACAGCACAACACACACCAGCATGAACGCCACGCTGAGGAAAATTGGTTTCAAAATCAGTTCTCCTTACTTAAGTATCCTGGCAAAAAGATTACCAACAGGACACATTTAGTTTAAATCAGAAAGGGTATTCTAACGCCAAAGCTTATTTTCTAAATCGCGCACTTGCCGCTCTAAACGGTCAATTCTACCCCTTAATTCGTCTACCTCTGACTGGCGAGCCACCCCCAAATCCTGCATCATATTTCGCATTTGCCGCTGCATTTGAACATCCCAGTTTCCCTGTTCCGACTTTAACTGCTGGGCAATATCATCCATTACCGCCTTGGCTTGCTCAGGATTGAGTTTACCGTCTTTAACTAAATCATCGCTGACTTGCCGCAGTTTTTCTGCTACTAAAGACGTTGTCCCAAGACCCACCATCATTAGCTGTTGCAACCAATTGTTGTTGTCCATATTCCCTTCCTCTTACTTATTAACCAGGCGACCTTTGCTCCTGAGTTTAGGCAATCAAGCTATGCTTAAAGCGTAGTTACTCTAGCCTACATCTCTATTTTGGCAAATTAAGAAACACAGGGTTCAAAGGACGTGTTTATAGAACTTCTCAAGTTTAAGGTTGCCCCGGATTTACGGGAATATTTTATCCAGAAGGACGCACAAATTTGGACAACAGCGCTGGCTGAGTATCCAGGATTTCTCGGTAAAGAGGTTTGGATCAGCCCCAATGACTACACAGAAGTTATCCTCATCATTCGTTGGGCAACACTGGAACAGTGGAAAGCCATACCCCAAGCACATTTGCAGACCATTGAAGACAACTTCATTCAAGCGCTCAGAGAATCATATTTAATTGTGGATTCAGGAGAATATCAAGTACGGAAATTTCCCCATTCATAGGTGAAAGATTACTTCCAACTCGTCGAGGTGCAAAGCTGTATTGTCAAGCCGACACCTATAAAAAGGCAAAAGGCAGGAGGTAGGAGATGAAAAAGTATTAATTAAAACTGAGAACTAAATAGGGGTTGCTGAAAAAGTGATGAAAAGCCAGAGGAGGATTAATTAGTTACTGAAGCAAGAGTTTTGGCATAAGTTTTTATTGTCTATTATTAGCCGACCAAATTTTTTCTAAAAGTATAGCTTGTATTGGTTGCCTCATGAGGCTTCTAGCGATCGCCCTCACGGAAAGTGACAGAAGAGGGATAATACCTCTTTCTTCAAGCTCGGTTCTCTCTTGTCCGATAAATTTTATCAACATGAACAGATTCTGGATAATAACCTGTGTAATTTTTAAAGGCTTCTACTTGGGCTTTTAAGTCTCTACATCCGACTTGTGTGTACACCATAGGTGAAGAGACAGGGAGCAGGGGGAAAATTCCTTTCCTCTGCACCCTTCCCCCTGCCCCTCTACCTCTTGTGCCCGATGCCCCATTCCCCATTCCAATTTTCAATTAGCTGGATATAAGCTAGTTTGTAATTCTTAACATAGTTTTTATAGTGTTTTTATCCCAAATATTACTACTTATTTAGCGTCAAAATATTGGAAAATACTTAGATGACCAGCTTTAGATAACTATTGTTTGATAATAGCTATCGTAAAAATCTATGCAAGCTTTACCTCAGCTTATCGGACTACAAAGGTTAGAGTCAATAATTGACTGTTCGTTGCCAATGGTTGTACCAGAAACATCACTATTAGATGCTATGTTTACGACGGGCTACGCCTACGCACTGATAGTAGCACAGGGCAAGAGTGTCTTAATTTCTTCATCTTCGCAGATAGTAAGGTGCTTCACCAAGCATGATATGGTACTGCTTGTAGCTTCTGGAACTAGCTTGAAAACAGCCAATATTTTTGAAGTTATGCATACCTCGGTCATGACATTAGACGTGTCAGAATTTTCGGAGATAGCCTCAATATTTTCACGTTTGCGCCAGCAGCAGTGGGATCTATTGCCAGTTACAGATAACCAAGGTCAGATTCTTGGTAATATTACCCCTGAAAGTATCTCTCAAGGATTAGCACAAAAAATAGAGAAAACTAGAGACAAACCTAGTATTGGTTCCTTTGAGGTAGAACATCAGATTCTCGTTGAGAGACAATTACTCAAGTACAAATGGTTACTAGCACGCGCTATAGTACGTAAAGATACGACAGGCAAACTTGTTCGCCTAATTGGAGTTTCTAAGGAGGATTTGGACTTTTACTGTAAGTGTGATACCAGGGTGATGCAGATGTATGCACTCAAATATCACATCATCATGACTGAGATATTGAATGATGTGTTGATTATCAGTAATTCAGAAGCGGGAAAATTAGAGTGTAGACCAACATCCTTCAACTTGGTCAAATACAGCCGACAATTACTAGAAAAAGTACAGATGAATCTGGGCTATCGGCGTTTGATTTATTTCACCAGTCAATATAAATCTGTAACCTGCTGCATGGATGAAAAACTGCTGGGACGCATTTTGACTAACTTGCTCTCAAATACGATTAAATATTCCTCAGATGATAGCATTGTCAAGTTTAGTCTCCTTTGTCAGCATGGGCAAACAGTATTTGAAATTCAATATTGGGGAATTGGTATTCCAGAAGACATACTATATCTGTTTGAATCCTTTGATCTCGCCAGTAATATACTAAGTACTGAATTAGGAATAGCAGTTGTAAAAAACGTGTACAGATATCTACAAAGGCTAATTTTTGTAATAAGTAAACTGGAATTTGGTAGAAAGTTTACTGTCATTTTTAATTAAAAAATAAAATATAAATTGAGGTAAATATGTCCAAAATTTTAATAATAGAAGATGAGGAAGCAGTCCGTGAAAATATTTTAGATTTATTAGAAGCTGAGGATTTTGAAACGATTGCTGCGGCTAATGGCAGAATCGGTGTAAATTTGGCTATCTCTGAAGTTCCCGATTTAATTCTCTGTGATATGATGATGCCAGAAATTGACGGATATGGCGTGTTAACAGCGTTACGTCAAGATCCATCAACGGCAACAATTCCCTTCATATTTCTAACTGCCAAATCAGCCAAATCTGACTTCCGTCAAGGCATGGATATGGGTGCTGATGACTATATAACTAAGCCATTCACTCGGGCTGAGTTGTTAAGTGCCATCATGAACAGGCTGGAAAAGCACGCTACCTTAAAAAGATATTTATCTCCTCAGACTGTAATTAACAACTTGTCTCCAAAGATGCAGTTGTTAGAAATTAGCTTACATCGGGCTATCAAGCAACATAAATTTCAAGAGTTTGAAATTTATTATCAACCAATAGTTGATATTGCTTCTGGGAAGATAGTAGCTGCTGAAAGTTTATTGCGCTGGCAAAGTCCAGAGTTGGGGATGATTTACCCAACAGAGTTTGTTCCGTTAGCAGAGTCTACAGGTTTAATTGTTCCTATTGGTAAATGGGTATTAAAAAGAGTCTGTCAACAAATTAAAAGCTGGCGCGATGTCGGAATAAATTCCTTGATTGTTGCTGTAAATCTGTCAGTAATTGAATTTAATCAACCAGATTTTATTAATAACATCGTCAATTTGATAGCTGTCAATGAGTTGGAAGCACATTACTTAGAACTAGAACTCACCGAAAGTATGATTATGCAAGATGTAAATAGTGCGATCGCTACTATGAGCAAATTGCAATCTTTGGGTGTGAAAATTGCGATCGATGATTTTGGAACTGGCTACTCTTCTTTAATTTATCTAAAAAATTTACCAATTAACACCTTAAAAATTGATCGTTACTTTATTCATAATGTTGCTCATGATCCACAGAAGTCAGCCATTACCAAAGCATTAATTCAAATGGCTCACAATCTCAATTTAGATGTAGTTGCTGAAGGTGTAGAGACGGAAGCAGAACTGGCTTTTTTACGCCAACACAACTGTAACTCTATGCAAGGTTTTCTATTTAGTCGTCCCTTACCAGCAGCAGAGTTTGAAAACTTTTTGTTAACTAACAAATGCTTATATGTTTAAATGTTGGGCATGGGGAATGGAGAAGAGACAAGGAAGAGGGGGAGACAAAGAATAGAAGAGACTTATTCAATAATTCTTTCTTGTTCCCCATCTCCCAATCCACAATCCCTTAACTAATTAAGAAAAATCAAACTTTAGACTGGCGACAATTATTAAGTCTCAAGTCTAAAGTAAGAAAATTGTGTATAGTTTCTACCGCCATGAAAGTCCCTGCGCGTTTCTTGCTGCCAGTTTTTTTACTGACCTTGACAGCAGCCTGTAATCAGACTCGCGCTTCCTTAGATAATCCCACACCACAAACATCTGTACCTTCTACTCAACAGACACAAAATCCTACACAGCCAAAAAATATTGTCCGTACTGAAGCACTTTCACCTACACCCATCCGAATCAATCTGAAGAATTTACCAGCACCCTTCGCAACAGAAAGTGCCTCTAAGCGACCAGAGGTTGTGCCGATTCCGCAAAACCCGGTGCTGCGAGTACCACCAGGATTTACAGTAAACGTCTTTGCTGAAGGTTTAGATGCCCCACGCTGGCTAGCTTTAACCCCCAGTGGTGATGTACTCGTGACTGAAACCGGGCAAAATCGGATTCGTCTGTTACGTGACAGCAACGGCGACGGTGTAGCAGACGTTCGAGAAACCTTTGCTAGTGGGGAAAACGGACTCAATAGACCCTTTGGTATGGCTTTTGTAGATAATTCGTTTTTTCTGGGGAACACAGATGCTGTGGTGCGTTTTCCCTATAGCCAAAGCCAAAACCAGATTACAGGTAAAGGTGAAAAAATCGCCGACTTACCTGCTCAAGGTTATAACAACCATTGGACACGCAATGTCGTTGTCTCACCCGATCGCAATAAATTATATATTTCAGTTGGTTCAGGAACTAATGTGGATGAAGAACCCCTACCACGGGCTTCAATACAGGTGATGAATTTAGATGGTTCCCAGCAGCAAACTTTCGCTTCCGGCTTGCGTAACCCTGTTGGTTTAGACTTTCATCCTGTAACTAAGGAACTTTATACCACTGTCAACGAACGGGATGGAATCGGTGATGAATTGGTTCCAGACTATCTAACACGCGTTCAGCAGGGACAATTCTACGGCTGGCCCTATGCTTATCTAACACCAAACAACCTCGATCCGCGGCAAAAAACGGATGACAAAAGTAAACGCCCCGATTTAGTAGCCCGTACCCAAACGCCAGATGTGCTGTTCCAGGCGCACTCAGCAGCATTGGGTTTGCAGTTTTATGATGGTAAAACCTTTCCAGAAAAATACCGTAACGGTGCTTTTGCGGCTTTTCGTGGTTCTTGGAATCGCGATCGCGGCACTGGTTATAAAATTGTATTTGTTCCCTTCGATGCTAAAGGGCGATCGCTTGGCTACTACGAAGACTTTCTCACAGGATTTTTGCTAAATCCTTCTGTACCAAGCACTTGGGGACGACCTGTAGGTTTACTCATGTTGCCAGATGGCAGTTTACTATTAACAGAAGAAGCCAATAATCGGATTTATCGGATTCAGTATACGGGGGATTAAGCAATTCACGCCTTCAAACATTTAGAAATTCACGGATAGGATCTTTTGCCTAAAGTAAAGTTAGAGCAGTTGTCATCAATAGAGACGTTGTGACTGCATCTCCCTACCCAGGTTTATCTCGTTTACGGTAAATTACTGATAAATACTAATACCTATCTGGTTGAGAAATTAATTATGACTCCCAATGAAAATAATACTCAGTCAAATATCAACGAATTGTCTCCACATTCAGGTACACGATACTGGGGTGAAGTAGAGGTAATTGAGGAGGGAGAAACCTATAGAATTAGTCGTGTTGAAATCAAGCCCAGGCACGGGATTAAACCACAAATTCATTATCACCGCAATGAACATTGGGTTGTAGTCTCCGGTGTAGCGAAAGTAACTTGTGGCGATGCAGAAATATTACTGAATCGAAACGAATCAACTTATGTCCCCGCAGCAACTCTACATAAAGTAGAAAATCCTGGACATATTCCGCTAATTATTCTGGAAATTCAAAATGGTGAATATTTAGGTGAGGATGATACTGAGCGCCCTTATGACTTAAATTTGGTCAAACCTGTAGCTGAAGGACAGTAAGGGCGGGGACGGGGGATGAGGGAGTAGAGGAGCAGGGGGAGCAGGGGATGAGGAAGAAGCAGGGGAAACTCTTCTCCCCAATGCCCAATTCCCCATACCCAATCAAAACCATCCTTCTTGTTCCAACGTTTCAATCAACTGTAAGCCACGGGGATCGCCCACTCCTAACAGTGAGGCTTTGGCGTCTTCCCGGACTCCCAAATCTTGGTCTTCTGCAAAGGCTTGAATTAAGGCGTCGATCGCAGTGGCATAAACTACATTAGAAGGCAATTCGCGGCACAGTTGACCAATTGCCCAAGCACTGTTACTCCGCACCGCTGCTACGGGATCTTGGACTAAGGCTTCAATTAAAGGCGGCATTGCCCCTATAACTGCCTCGTAACCGACTTCTGCCATCTGTGCTAAGGCGCTAGCAGCCCACAAACGCACTGCGGAAATGTCGGTTCTGAGGGCGTTTGCTAAAGGTGCTAAAGAACGGCGATCGCGACAGTTTCCTAAAGCCCAAACTACACCTTTACGCACATAGCCATTCCAATCACTGTTTAGTTGAGCAATTAACGGACTCACTGCTTCTAAACTGGGATTGCGTCCGATGCCATAAGCTGCACTTACCCGCACTAAGGGACAGGTATCAGTTAACAGGCGAATCAGATGAGGCGTAGCACGGGCATCTTCTATATCACAAAAAGCACGTGCCGCTAACATTCTTTGCTGGGCCTGGGGATTTTCCAGCAAGGCTAGCATCACTTCTGGATCGGGCTTTGCCACAACTGATTCGGCAGTTAGCGGCTCTATTTTATCTAAGGGGCTTTCTAGCTCCTCCTCAATATCGAGTAGGCTTAGATCGTCTTCGTCATACATAATTTGATTTCAATCCCGAAAAGGGATTAACACATAATCCCCCGCGCTAATAAGTTAAAGCTTTATATATATTAGTTGGGTTCTTATACATTTTCCTTTCTTCCTCGTTGAGTTTTATCCAAACGAGAACCTCTATAACTCATACCCTACAGTATGTTATCGCTATTCTTGAGTTTATTTTTCTGCACTCAGGAATTTTACCATCCAGATGGATTGGGTTTGATAACCTAACTGATTGTAAAGATTCAATGCGGGTTTGTTTGATTGAAACACTTGCAGTCCAATCTGGCGATCGCCTCTTTGAATAGCCCAATTTTCCACATATCGCATCAAGGCTGTACCAATACCCCGTCGTCGATGTTCTGGTACAACGTAGAGAATAAAGATGTGAGCATGACGGTTCCCATGTATTTGATCTATGGCATTGCCTACCCAGAGGCAAGCGATCGGGGCAGAGGGGCAGAGGGGCAGAGGGGCAGAGGAGAGAGATTCTTTATTGCTCCCCTGCTCCCCTGCTCCCCTGCTCCCCTGCTCCCCCTCCTCTTCTACCCACCACAAGGGCGTATCGCTGGAGAAGTATTGCTTAACTGTTTGCTCTAAATGAGAAAAATCCTCGTCGGGAAAGAGATCCTGGTAAGTTCGCTGCATGAATTTAAGTAGCAGCGATCGCTCCAAAAGGGAGCCACGGCGAATAATGTATCCAGGTAGTAGTTGCTCAGACACTTTTAACGTTTATTGACTTAGCTAGCTAAGTTATGTGCTGCTGGTGGTAAATCAGTTGGAGTCGGTTGAGCAGTTACCTCTACCTCTTCAATTGGTGCGGGTGCTGCCATATCGGACGGTAAAAATATCCGGGCGCTGACTGCAACTAGGGCAAAAACAAACACCAGTACTACAAGCAGTGGAGCGATGTATTGACGAAAAATAGCCATATTTTAATTGCAAGAAGCTAGGAACTTTTATGAGAACCTAGCTGAAGATTTGTGAAGTATTCTTGATTTATTTTAGCAATTTTCTGTGCATGGGAATTGGGAATTGGGAATTGGGAATGGGCATTGGACAATACTTCTCTCCCCTTGCTTCCCCTGCTCCCCCTGCTCCCCCTGCTTCACCTGCCTCCCCTGCCTCCCCTACTCCCTCTGGCGATCGCGCTCTAAGTCATCAAGCACCCTTTCGCAATACCAATTTTCCGGCATCCCAGGATAAGTTTCCTTTGCCTGTTCAATTAACCGTTCGGCAGCGGCAGTATCACCAGATAATTTAGCGATTAGCCTATTTTTGAGATAGCTATCAGATAAATCCTCCTCTACCTGGGTTGGTATCCCTTGATTGATGGTTGATGGAGTTGATGGCCGGGACTGATCTCTCCGCAACTGCCAAAATAAAACGTAATAAAGTGTACCAAAAATTAAAATTAGGCTGAGTGTTCCGAAAAAAGTTAGGAGGTTAAATGCTAGAAATCCCAGAACTAACTGCGAGAGAACATAGCCAAGTAATAAACCAGTGAGTAAGAGGATGAATGTGCCGACAGCAATAACTACTTGATTCCCCATATATCCTCTTCTTTGTCCTCAAGTCCTGGTCTGGATACTGCCACTGGCTGAGGGTTCCAGGGGGCAAATACTGGTAATAAGAGTAGTCCTGGTACAGCGGCGGCGATGGTAATTAAGAAAAATATAGGCCAACCCGTACTTTGGGCGATCGCGCCTCCAGGGGCCGCCAGAATATCACGGCTGACAGCCATTAAGCTGGATAACAAAGCATATTGGGTTGCGGAAAACCGCTGGTTACAAAGACTCATCAAAAAGGCAACAAAGGCTGCTGTCCCCAATCCACCACAAAATTGTTCTACGTTGATGGCAAGTACCATAGCTTGGTAGTTTTGACCGATGTATGCTAGGAAAAAGTAAGCTAAATTACTTACTGCTTGTAGAATACCAAAAACCCAAAGCGATCTATTGATGCCAATAGCACTCAAAATTGAACCACCTGCTAAAGCACCGACAATCGTGGCAATTAACCCCATCCCCACTTGAATTGCCCCAATATCGGTTTTGGTAAAACCAGTTTGCAGCAAAAAAGGCGTGGTCATATTGCTCAACAAAGCATCACCTAGCTTATATAGGGTAATGAATGCAAGCATTAGAAAAGCTTTGATAATCCCTTGACGCTGAAAAAATTCCTGAAAGGGCAAAATTACAGCATCAGCCAGAGAAGCTGGAGGACTAATTTCCTTCGGTTCTGGTGCAAACAACGTGGCAAGAATACCAATTATCATCGTCCCTGCCATAAACAAGTAAACCGATGACCAAGGCAGTTGGTCAGCAAGTATCAAGGCTAAAGCACCTGCGACTAACAGGGCTATTCGATAACCTAATATAAAAACTGCTGCACCAGCACCCATTTCTAGTTTTTCTAAAACGTCGGTACGGTAGGCATCAACGGCAATATCTTGAGTTGCACTGATAAAAGCGATGACTATGGCGTTGATTGCTAGTAACTGTAATGCTTGTTTGGGTTGTTGAAAAGCCATGAATGCGATCGCTACAATCAAAGCAATCTGCGTCAAAATTAACCAACCCCGTCGTCGTCCCAAAACTGGCAAAGTGAACCTGTCCACCAACGGCGCCCACAAAAACTTCAAGGAATAAGGCAAACTCGCAAGGCTAAACCAACCAATAGCGGACAAATCTACCTTCTCCTCCGTCATCCAAGCCTTTAAGGTACTACCAATTAAAAATAACGGTAAACCCGATGAAAAACCTAAAAATAATAAAGCCGCAATCTTGCGACTACCGAAAACTCCCAGCAGCGATTTAATTTTCCTCATAGTTTCAAATTTTTGCCTCTTTTGAGAAAATATCAATAAAACACAACGAGGAAATGCAAAAGTATATCATGTAAGTAGTACCTATAAGGGTTTGAATTATCGGAGTGGCAGCAATTCCTATTAATCCCGCTCAGGGATTGAAACTTGCGACAGCTGCTGTGTGATTTTCCGCAAACATGACAAACTACCAAGATTTACTTGGGTTAAATACAAATTCAGGATAACCTTATAGCGTCAGCGTTTTATCAACTTTCCTGAATTGGATAAACCTGATGCCCCCTGATTTCTACTCTGTATGCGGCGAGGCATTTTTCCCAACCTTCACGCGTACCAATGTCGCTTTTTTGGTTAAGCAGCCCTAATTCCTGTTCTTGTTGGGTGAGTTTAGCAAATTCTTCGTAGCGTGGGTAGTTGCTGGTAACAAATGTTTCCTTCCGGTGCAAAATCGGCGGGTTTGCCCTATTTTCATAATCTCGGTGAGTTACAAAGAGGGTTTTTAAATCAATACCGATGCTGGCTTTTAACGCCGGGTGGGGATCAGTGTCGAATTCAGGATAAGACAGATAGGATATTTGCGGCTTGTCAGTGTGATATTTGATTAATGTAGCTTCATCGACACGCCCAATGGTACGACTAGCGCAACCTTCACAAATTCGTAGTATGGGGTCAAGTGCTGCTAATGCGGAAACATGGACATAAAGCGCACCACGTGTATGTTTACCAATTTTGCTTTTTTCACACGCAGTTTTAATCACCCCAGGTTTACCTAAACTGAAAAGCTTTTGGTCGGCTACTTGACAAGCTTCCTCATAGCTACTAAAAAAGGCTTTGATATCGTGACGCATTTCTGGGGCTAGTTTTTGCCATGCCGGACGTTTATCAAAGTGAGTCAGGGCAAGATAAACTTGGATATCCAGAGAACGACGGTAAGCGATCGCATCCCATTCAGCCTCATCAGTAGCTTGCAAAACTACACCAAAGGCGCGGCGAAAGTTACCAAATTCATTCAGTAATTCCTGTTCATTTTCCAATTCGCCTTTAACAGGTAATCTACCGCGCTTGGTAAAAAAAGCCATGAGTGGTTGCAGCTGTTCTTGATAGTCTTCAAACCGCTTAACGGGGATACGGACTCGCGGTGTAGAAGTCGCAGAAAAGAAGCGGATAGCTTTGTAGCTTTCTTTTTCAGCTTCATCTCGAAAAACAAAGTATACGCCTAGTGCGATCGGTACTGCATCGACATTTAGGACTGCATCAATATAAGTTTTGAGTTCTTGTTGTTCGTAATATTTCTGAAAAGTATTGCGGCGCGTCACAATGCCATCATTGTAAGCAAGTTGGGTTTTGCTGGGAGCATTAATGAGTATTTGAGCAGCGACAATTAAAACTTTCCCAGTGAGTTCCCAGGCTTGGATCAGGCTTTGACGGCGTTCTTCTGCGTCTTCAATGACGTTGAGGACATAACCCAGATTGACCACATCAGCGGGGGTGCGTGGTACATCAGGATAGTAGTAAGGATCCCAACCTGCACTGGTGTAGCCTAAGTTTTTTACTCGCTGGACATCACCACCGTAGCCGCAGCCGTAGTCAAAAAAAGTGGTGTCTTGATTGAGGATTGACCCTTCTATAGCCAATCGTACAGGGCGAGATATATCAATGCGAGCGATCGCAGCTCTATGACGCTCAATTTCTAGCGCTTCAGGCATAATATTAGTTGTCAGTTAACAGTCAACAGTTAACAGTCAACTAATATCCTTTCAATTTTTAACCGCCAGTTCAATTAAATCTTCAATTTTCTTGATATTTGGATCGCCTGCTAAGTAGCCAATACCGCGATGCAAATGTAAGCGGAATTGGGTGGCGAGAGTTTCTTTGTCCGTGGCATAGCCGTCATTGTGACAGCGTTGCTTAAGGGCGAGGAGGAGAATATCAGACATTTCCCCGCCAAAGACGCGCCAACTCATTTCGACGTTGCTATCTTGGGGAATTGGGACGGGGGAGGGTGTGGTTGATTCTGCGAGGGAACGACAAAACGCCCAACGGCATAGGATATTCCATTGGTCGATTTTAGTGCTGCGCTTAAGTTTGGTAAGTTGGTCTTTGGCTGTTTGGGAAAGTTTTATTCTTTCGATTGGGGATTCCATAATTTTGAAATTGCGATCGCTCAATTTTTCAATAATATCTACTACCAAAAATAACCAGGTTGTATGGTAGTTTGGCGGGTGGAGGAGTCGTATTTGAGGAGATATTCGCGTGCGATCGCTTCGTTTTCTCGCAGTGTTTCAACTTCTTTCTTTCCAATTTCAGTATCCGTAGATAACAAAATTACTTGATGGCTGGCGGATGGAAAGTAACGTTCAACTAGGTTACTGCGGTGAGAGGAGTCTAGTCTACCTAACGGCGTATCGATTGCTACTGGTAGGCGGTGTCCAGAGACTTTGGCTAAACCCCAGAGGAATGCGATCGCAAGTAGTTGTTTTTCGCCTGCTGATAAACGATGTTTCGGAACAGGTTTACCATTTAAATCGTAAAGCAAAAGGCTAAAAGTCTTAGTATCAATAGTTATCCGATGCACTAAATCTGATTTATGGAGGAGATAAAGGAAGCAGTTTTTAACTTCTTCCTCTAACTTATTGAGTTTTCTCAATGTTAATTTTTCACGAAAAATCTTAAGTGTGTTTTGAACTTTAGCCGCATAGGTAATAATATGTTCGCTATTTTTATGCTTAATATTTTCTACAGTATAATCACTTAATTCTCTTTTTGACTTAGCAATAATAGTTTCTAACTCAGCTAAACGGCGGCGGATTGTTTCGTAATTTGCTTTAGCTTCAACAACTTGATTTTGTGCCGATTCTAATGCTTGACGCAGCTTTGTATAATCTTCTGGTGCGGCTGCTGTTTGCACTTGCCTTTCTAGAGTATGAATTTCTTCTTCTTTATTTTTGAGAATAGCTAATTTCTCTTTTGCAGAAAGTTTAGAATTTTGTAAGTGATATATGAGATTATCTAGCTGACTTAAAGTTTCATCATCAGCTAATAACCAACGTGCTTCTGTCTGGATAGTCTTTGCATATAAACTATCTACATCTTGGATTAAAAATGATTGGATTTTTTCAACTTCTATCGAGGAAATTTCTACTTGATTTAGCCAAGTGAGTAAGCGCTGATCTCGCTCAATTAACAAGTCTTTAGAAATTTGTATCTGTTGATGCCGAAATTCCTTTTCTCCCTGTGCTTGCGCCTGATTAAGCAAATTGGGAATTAATGCCAGAGGTAAAACATCAGCCGCTAATTCACACATCGACTGACGTACTTGTTCGATTTCCGCAGTTTTTGTATGCTGTTGTAGTTCTAGTTGATTGCGTTCGGCTGCAATCTTCCCACCTTCAGAAATAAATTTATCAAAGGCTTCTTGCTGCTTTTGTTCTAACTCTTCTACCTGATTTTTGAGAATTTCTACTTTCTCTTCTGTGGTTTGATAATCTTCTTGCTGTTGGGTTAACCTAGTTTCAATTTCCTCTAGGTTTGCTAAATCCTTACTATTACCAACTTCTTTAAGTTTACGGTTAACTAAAATATCTAAATCAACTGCTAAACGGTCTGCCAACTCTAGCCCTAAAAGTCCGCGTATTGCGTCTACTACAACTGGTGGTGGTGTTTCTTGTTCTGCAAGTTCTTTAACTTGTTCACCATCAAAGAGAAATAAGTTAGAAATCCCTAATGGCAAAATATTTTCAATATATTCATCCCAGATATTAACTAAAGCATCAGGCCAGGTATCACTGTCACCTAAAATACCTAACGTATCTTTGCCATCTTTAGGATTTTTTCTCCACTTACGCACAACCCGGTATTTTATTGGCTTATCATTTTCAATATGTTCAAAAAGTAATTCAATCCTGGTGTCTGCAACTGGATCTATTTTGTTGTTAACACATTGATTGAGAAAATCACTATAACTTAAATTACCACGGGTAGAACATTGGGCACGAGCGCCATAAAGGGCGAGACGAATGGCATCCATAAGCGTGGTTTTTCCACCGCCATTCATACCACCTAATAGGATGATTGGGTGTGAGTTTCCCTCATCAATTTTTGGGTTAAGATTGATTACCTGTTTACCACTGTAGGGGCCAAAGTTTTGTAGAACGAGTTCAAGAAATATCATGATTATTTTGAAGATTTAAGCCTAAAGCAAAGGTACTGAGATATACTTTGCATCTTGGCGCGAAATTATTATTAGTCTTTGGGTGGAAATTTTATATTTGCCCAAGTTTGCGGTTTTTCAGTTTCCTCTGTAAGAGAAGTTGCGGATACATTATTGTTTGAATTTGCAAATAATTCATTTGTTGTATCTTTTGTTTCACCCACTACCTCAGCATCACCCAATGTCAGCTGCTTAAACTTTTCCCGGAATTTTACAACATCGCCTTGACTAATAGCTTCTCTTAAATCGCGTTTTAAATGAGCATTATCAATTGCATCTTTTTGGGAGCGCGAACTTGTATCAAAACATTTCTCTAAAGTGTTGTATATTCCCGTGCGACGAGTCTTTTTGCGATATTGGTGTTCTGTGTCTAATAGCTTTGCCATGAGTTCAAAGTGCATAGTATCGCCTTCACAGATTTCTTCTAGTACTGCCCATTCATCTACACCTAACAGGCTATAATCAGCGCCAGGACGTGGGTCTGTGAACTCTTCACCAGTCACTTCTTGATAAATCCGGGGTAAGCTATCATCAAATTCGTGTTTATCTTCTAGCCAAATGCGGCGGATTTCGCTCATTTCTTCTAGAGTAATTAGGGTGATATCGCGCATATTTTCTGGCGCTGTCTGACGGGTTTTTGTTTGCGCTTCTAATAATCGTCTTAACCAATGTTCCCGCCAATATTTGGTATAGGGGCCAGGGATTGGTTCAATGGAGGTTTCCCCGTTTTTATTGCGTTCAAATAGTTGGACATCTCCCCAAATTCTTCTAAAATCTCTTTTTTCTCGGTCATCTTTGATATCTAGTTCATTACGGATATCTAATAATGGCTGCATCCATTCTTTTTCTTCATCATTTTGGATCATCGCCTCCATTGATTTATCCTTATTCACTAATGTGCAAACCCAGCAGCCAAATCGGGAATCACCACAGCTAGGAGTAGAAGTATCAACAACTAGTGGACATTCATTATCGGCTGTTGCACCTCGATACATAGCAAATAATTCTTTATTACTTTGTCCCCAAGGATTATCCCACTGATTCAGGTATATCCAGACATCGTTATTACTCCAATCTTCAATAGGGGTATAGATTAAGGAGTTGGGTAGGCTGGCATTAGGACTCAGGCGATCGCGTACTCTATCAATTTGATGCTTTTTCATTGTGGCAGCACGTTTGACACTTTCTGCTTTGCGAGTACCCAATACAAGAATTGTTTCACCGTTAGCTCTAACTATTTCACGGATGAATTGATTAGCAGGATTAATTTTTAAGCGTGGTGTACACCAGCGAAACTGGTTACGGGGTGCTGGATATCCCTTACCAATAAGATTTACCCAAAACGTGTCTTGAATTACTGGTTGTAGTAAATGTGGATCGATTGGCATCCCCTGTTCTTTTGCAGCTACCTTGAGATTCTGCAAGGATTTGCGAACCCAAGCAGACACTACAGGATTTTCCACCAGAGTATCGGTTGTAATTACATAGACTGTTTTAGTTCTTTTTTCTGGAGGAAGATCTGCGATCGCATTCCATACAAGCTGCAATACTGTACTAGAATCTTTTCCCCAAGACACGCCCAAAACCCAAGGTATCTCATCTAAACAATACAATTCTTGAATTTCAATGTTGAGAGCTTGGATGTAATCCACTAACTCTGCTACAGTACGTGTTTGCTGACCTTTATTTTCTGCTTGTTGTGCTGTAGTCATTTCTCCTTCTCTCTGGAAACACTGGCGTAATATTTGGGCGAATAGAATTCAAGTCTAGATAGACAAAACCCACCTCCGTGGGTTTAAGAAAAGTTTTTAAAAACTTTACTACTAATATCCAAATTTTTGGATAATTAAACGACATAATCTTATTCTGTTTTTAAAATTTAACATGAAAGATAGTGCATCTGACCCCACTGCTGACATTGCTAAAGAGTACCTGGAACGGGAAAACAAGGAAAAACAGGTACTAGCTTTACTCCTAGAGAAGTTTTTAGGAAGAAAAGATCAGATTCTCGTTCAGAAAACTGAGATGGGTGGTACGGAGGCTTATGTTAGTTCTGTTACCTTGGAATGGTTTGCAGGTCGGGTTCACTTCGCCTCTGGCTTACCTCTGTTTCAAAAAAAGTATAATCCAGAAACTGATAATGTCGAAATTGATGCAGATAGTATTGATGAAATTCAGCAGCGTCCCCTAGATTGGTCACGTCAAGCGCCGCTAGTGCAGTATTTAGCGGCTCGACACAACCATAAGTTCCCCCCAGTACTAGTAGTAATTAATCAACCGTGGGTGGATAATCCCAAAGCTGCTGAGTGGGATAGTGAAGGACGCGCCACCAAGTCTACTACTGATTTTATACCCTTAGATAAAGACGCTAAAGTAGGTCTGCTAAATATTTCTGAAGATGATGTAACTATTTATGCACTAGATGGTCAACACAGATTAATGGGTGTACAGGGGTTGATGGAGTTAATTAAAACTCGTAAACTCCAGCGCTATAAAAAAGATAAAGGTGCTGATGACAGTTTTATTACAGTCAATGATTTGATAGAAAAGTACCAAGTAGACCTTGCTTACTTGCAAAATTTACCCAAAGAAAAAATTGGTATTGAGTTCATCTGTGCGGTAGCGGCTGGGGAAACTCGCACCCAGGCGAGGCGCAGAGTAAGATCGATTTTTGTTCATGTCAACCTGATGGCTGCACCGTTGACTAAAGGGCAACTAACACAGTTGAATGAAGATGATGGTTTTGCGATCGTTGCTAGAAAAATTGCAGTTACACATCCACTATTAGAACAACGACAAGAGCGTAATCCTCGCGTTAATTGGAATAGTGCAACAGTCGCTTCCAATTCTACAGTTCTGACGACTTTGCAAGCTCTACAAGATATGTCTGAGCGATATTTGGTTCATAAGTTCCCCCACTGGAAACCTTTAGAAAAAGGTCTAATTCCCATGCGTCCAGAGGATGAAGAAATTGAACAGGGAATTGAGGAATTTAAAAAGCTATTTGATTCTTTGGCTAGTCTTTCCAGTTATAAGATTTTAGAACATGAGGATACACCAGCTTTACGGCGTTTCAGCTTTGAGAAAGATGGAGGTGAAGGAAATATGCTTTTCCGTCCAGTTGCTCAAGTTGCATTAGCGCAAGCTTTGGGAATTTTGGTTTTTAAAAAAGGTTTTTCCCTCGTAGATATTTTTAAAAAATTGCGGAAGTTTGACCAGCAAGGTGGTTTTAGTGGTATGGAATATCCCCAATCTCTTTGGTATGGGGTTTTGTATGACCCAAATAAAAAGCGGGTGCAGGTTGCTGGACGAGATTTAGCCGCGAAGTTATTGGTTTACATCCTGGGTGGAATTCAGGAACAGATGGAACGTGCTGAACTTCGTAAGGCTTTGGCGGATGCTAGGACTGTGGAAGATAAAACTATAGGTTTTGATGGCAAGTTTGTTGAACCAAAAGCTGTAGGACTTCCATCTGTTTTGTAGTTGCTAATAATTACTCGCCTTTAAAGAAATTATTATGCTACCCTGATACGTATTGTATAAAGGGAGTCTACTCTGTGGCATGGCTATATGGTAGTGATGCTGTGCAACAGCTAAGTGAAAACGTCGTCTTGTACGATTTGGCACAGATACGTGGAAATAGTGCTGTTTTAAGCCGCATCCCCGATAATATCGGCGGTGTCTACGCTTGGTATCGTCGCTTCGAGATTGATGCTAATGCCATCAATGATCCTCAAGTCTTTGCTAACTATATTTTGGAGGAACTTTGTAAGGAGCATTCGGCTCCGAGAGAAACAAAACTGCCTCCAGCACACAAAATAAAACTCCAAGCAGAGACTTCATTTTCTAAAGAGCTTTTGCTGAAAGAGTTAGCTGCTGATTCCTCCTTTCGTCAATTGCTCTTTATGCTTTTGAATAATTCCCTCATATTTCAGCAGCCATTATATATAGGAAAGGCAACTAATTTATACTCTAGAATTCGCAGTCATATTCGTGAAGGTAGCATTTTACGCGATCGCCTTGCAGATGCTGGACACAAAATTAATAGATGCAGGCTTCTAATTATTCATACTTCATATAATACAAACACTGTTCCAGATAGTGTTGATGAAGATGACGAATTAGATAATCAAATTGAAGAAGACTATGAATTTTCTAAACTCGCTTCAGACAAACTAGTTGAAGATATTTTATCTAGACTATTTCTTCCATCATTTACTCTTAGATACGGTTGAGATCAAATGCTGATATTCTCAAATAATGAAGGAAAATCAAGATTCAATAAACCTCTATACGGTTTAACTGGTATTTACACTTTATCTGAAGGTGTAGCACTGCCATACGTCCTTTCTTTGGTTGATGTTAACCGAGCTATTGATGAGTTAAAAATAGCTGAACAAATCCCCGCTTCGTTAGATACAAAATGGTCTCTTAAAGAGCTTTTTCAGCGAGAAATTGATGAGAAGAGAGTAGAAGATGACATAGTTAAAGGTTATCTTTTAGATCCAAATAAGCTGAAGTTTTTTAATGCAATTACTATTGTATTGATGCCAAAGGACAGCGATGGTAAAATTCAGAACGCTTTCGATGAGACTACAAACGTAACACCTCCCCCTATACCTTGGGATGGCACAGATCCTGATGACGAACAATGGAAGGATTTTCAAAGTGAGATTGCGAACTTTGGGGGTGTTCAATTTGTTTCTACTGGAGTTTCTGCTCGGCTGCGTTGGGATGAAGATAGAGTATTAGCAGTAGCGGTAGATGGGCAACATCGTCTTTGGGCGCTCCGTACCTTTCGTGAAGATCCCAGGTTTCGAGGTGGTACTCTTCGCACAATTGAGCAACAAACAAAAATACCAATTTTATTTATCTTGCTTCATCCTAGTGCTGGCTTCAAGAATCTTCAGAGTGCTTCTGATTATTCAATCCGGGGAATCGCTCGTGAATTATTCACTGATTTGAATAAGAATGCTAAGACTGTAGATAAGGCTAGAGAGCTTATTCTTGATGACAAAAGCATTAGCGCCCAATGCGTTAGAACTTTATTAACTGAGAGTACAGGGGAAGATGCGAAAGATAAACTTCCTCTTTCTCTAGTACGCTGGCAAGACGACTCGAACCGATTTGATAGCTCCTACTACCTAAATTCACTAGTTCATTTAGATTTGCTGATTTCAGCAGCACTGGATCTGAAACCACCACGCGATCCAATGGAAAAGAAGCACGTACTAGATTTTATCGAAAGTATTGACTCTGCTCTTGGTACAGGTGAGGAAAAAGTTCAGTACGAGGGACGTACTCTTGAAGAATATTACATAGAAGACTACTGTGACGAAGATGGAAATCCTGTTACACCGTTTTCTCGAATACCAGAAAATTACCTTGGCTCTGCAATAGAAGGTTTTAAAGTTAACTTTCGTTCTTGGCTACTCAAACTTTTATTGGAATTTAAGCCGTATCGAAACCTGCTACAGTATGCTCGCGAACATGATTTGATCGAGGGTACTTTTGGTAGCTATCAAGCTCAGACGAGTAAACATAAAGGAATTATTCGAGAGCAAGAAATTGCTAAAGATAGTGATTGGAATAGTCGAGAGATACTCTCTCATCAAGTTGCTATTAATAGCATGAAAGATAATCAATGGGCTTTCAAAGCTATATTTCAGAAAGCTATAGTTCGTCTAGGCAGAATTGTGGAGTTTGACTATAAAGCCAAAGACACAAATTTAGGTAATATTGATGACGTATTGAGTTGTCTAGATAGATTATATGACAAAGGTATTTTAAAAGTAGATGCTAACCTGCCAGATTATCCTTTTCGTTTATGGACATTTATAGCAATAAACCAGGGTACTGACAAAATTAAAGTTGCGAAAACTGTAGAAGATAGAATCTTTTCCTTATTGTGCTTGTGGTATTTCGGCTCTCGTAAAACAGAAATCGACGCTGCAAGAGGTTCTCAAATTTTATCGCGGCGAAAACTACTCAATTTCTTTAGTGCAGATAAAAATAAAGCTGAGTGGGCAGGTTGCACAGATGCTTACAAAGCATTATATAAAGGTTTTGATACTGTTGCTTTTTATGGAAAAGAACATGAAAAAATGAACACTCAACAAAAAGAAGACATGATTCGAGATAGGTTTTCTGCTATACTCGCTATTGGTTTGCCAGAATTAAATACTCAATCTTCACTTCTCCAAGTATCAGAACAAGAGGATGAAGTTGATTCTGAATAAAAATCTCAAGTCTATTAAAGTTAATTTTTCTTAAGTTTTAGTTTTAATAGAGGGTAGTTCAAGATAGGAATTTGGTTAGATCAAATTCCTCATCTTGCTGCTCTGCATTCGTTCTTTCATAACTAAGAATCAATAAAAGTCGCTCTGAATAGTCTACTGCTCCGCGCAGTTCATTTTGTATAATCTCTAAACCACCATTAGCATACTCTTCAAAAATGTGAATACGTTGCTCGTCAGCTACATTATCATCACCTATAACCTTAATGTTTTCTGTTTCGGTGATAGCCAACAAATTAATTAATAGAGTAAAGCTGCTAGTAAAATAATCTTGTCGCAGTGGGGATAAATCTTTAGAAATTACGTCTAAAGGAATGCGCTTTTTATTTTTAACGCCCAATGCTGCTGCAAACACCATTACTTCTACATAAGTTTGAAAAGGCGCAGTTGTGTCTTTTGATGCGACTAGAGATTTCACCAACTCAGCCTTATCTTTAGCAACCCTGATTCTGTTTGCAGCCATTGTTTTAATATCTACATTGTTGCTATTTTAACCGAAACTTGGAAGTGATAGTAATTATTAGCGCATTATTTTATACTAGTATGTGAGCGATCGCTAAACAAACAAATTATCCACTAACATAGTCCATCCTGGCACTGCGGGTTCAGCTTCAGCCACCTCCCCACGGCGATAAACTTGCGGTTCTTCAGGATTATTAGCGCGATATACTCTAATAACTTCCTCTTTGAGTACATCTACATCCCAAACTACCAACGTACCAGCCGCAAAATAATCACGGCGTTTATTAGCCATATCTTTCTCAGCCTTATCACCGTAATCATTTTCACTTCGCACCTCAACAGCAAACACAGGCGCACCATTAAGAAACTTCCCACCTGTAGGTTTGCCAGTATAAAACGCAGCATCAGGACTTAAAGAACGGCGATTAGGGAGATTGACAATAAAACCGACATTATCAGGCAAAGCGTAACCACTTTTTGTCAGACGTTCATAATCCCGTAGACTTGCATAAATTTCACCACCTGCACGTCCTGGTAAAAATCCAGTTGGAGACATCAGCACCAATTTTCCATTGACAATCTCTGCTTTACAATTGTCAGGTAAGTGGTACAAATCTTCAATAGTTGCTTCAGTTTTAATACTCATAAAATAACTTCTAATTAATGAGGGATAATCTCAATTTTACGCCCTCTATTTTCTTTGCGTTCTCTGCACCTTGGCGGTTCGTTTCTCCAAAATTTATATTGCAAACTGAACATCCTCATAAACCAAAGAAATAGGAAATTTAAAATCAACACTAGTTAAATGAACTTCATGCCCTGCTTCATAAGGGTGTAACTCCCAGAGTCCTCTATCATTTAATCGGAAGCAATCTAAACCAATTTTTTCAGCATCGATGAGGACGTATTCTTGCAAAGTCGGAATGCGACGATATCGCGTAAATTTTTGACCTCGGTCGTAAGCTTCTGTGCTAGGGGAAAGAACTTCAACAATTAAACAAGGATATTGGAGAAATTGAATAGCTTGTTTATCCCGTTCATCGCAACTCACCACAACATCGGGATAATGAAAAGGCCCCTTCTCAGATACACCTACTTTCCCATCCGCCATATTCACACGACACCCACTCCCTCGCAGGTGACTTTTTAACGCTGAAGCTAAGTTTAAAGCAATATCATTATGGGGAAGAGTACCCCCAGTCATGGCGAAAACTTCACCATCAATATATTCATATTTAATTTCTTGGCGTTCTTCCCATTCCAGATATTCTTGGGGAGACATATAATTTCTGTCTGAACTCGCAACCATAACTTTATTCCTCTCTTTTTCTCAAATGTAACCAAGAAAAAACCTTTGCGCCTCTGCGTCTCTGGGTGAGTAATTACCCATTCCGTTCAACTGCGATAATTTCCGTATATTCAAACTCATTCGGACTTTGTTTCACCAAAGGATATCTTTCTCCACCCAATTCAATATAATCTTGTTCGCAATCAGGCTTAGAAGAATAATACGTAAGCACATATTCTCTACCAATTCTGTCTGTCATTTCCGTTTCAACTTCACCCCGCCACTGAGTCTTAGTAACTAAAACTATCAACTGATTCGCTAATTGGGGAATTGTCTTCGCAATGTGTCGCCGCGAATTCTCATCTAAACTACCAAAAGGTGAATCCATCACAATTGGGAAAGTGCTACTGTCGGGAATCATCATCATTTTTCGTTTCTCACTCCATTCCCTTACTTTGTCAATGATGCTGGCAATAAAGGATAAACTGAGAATTTGATTCTCCCCCGTGGATGCTGCAACTGGTACTTCTATACCTGTAATATTTTCTACTAATGTCAGTTCATATTTTTCACTAATTTTAGGAATATATGGAGTCACAGAAATCTCCATAAATATCTCTTGTACTCGCTTTTCTAGTTGCAAGCGAAATTGCTGCTCTTGACGATTTCTTACTTCTGTTAACCGTTCAATTGCATCTTGAGTGGCGTTAATTCGTCGTTGTGCTAAAGTTTGCTTGTCTTCATTCAGCTTTTGCTTTGCAATTTGTTTATTCAAACCTTCAATCTCAGTTGTGAGTTGAGCAATTTGCTGCTGATTTGCACCCTGTTCTCGATTTAATTCATCAATTTTACTTTCAATTTCATCTAACCGTTTTTGCAAACTACTAATTTCTTCATTAGCGTCTTTTCTTAACCGTTCTTGAATATTGTCTAAATCGCCTTCAATTTGAGATATGCTTTGCCTTAACTGATTAATTCTACTTTGTTCTCTGTCAACTTCTTCCCAAAAACCTATTGCTTGTTTATCAATTTCATCTACTTGAGCTATCATCCGAATTGCAGTTTCTTCCACCGCCGAGGAACCAGCTTTATTTAACCAAGTACTCACATGAGTATGAGAATGATTACCCTCGTGTAATTCTGCGCCACAAATACAGCGCTGAGAATTGAGTAAATCATTCACAAATTCTCGTGAAATTCCTGATGTTAACTCGCCGCGCTGCTTCAAATCATCGATAATCCCTCGGAACTGGGATGTAGTTTCTGAAAGTAAGACGGTATAACCCCGTGCGGAAATAATTTTTTTCAGCGCTTCCTTCGTTTTTTTATATTCTTCTTGATTCGCAATTTTCTGCGATTCTAAATCCTGCCATCTTTCTTGCAATTCTTTAGCAGCACTCAATTCTCGTAAACGATTACTTGTCTCTTTTTTAAAAGTTTGTTGATAGTCTAACTCTTCTTTAATTTCCGTTTGTCGCTTGATAATGCGTTCACGTTCTCGTTCTATCTTTTCTTGCTGTCGTAATAGCTGTTTCGTTTCAGAATCACCAATAGCTTTTAACTCATTTTCTAGAGTTTTTTTAGCATCTCCCAAATGTCTGATGGAACGGTTGATTACTTCTACACCCAAGAAAATTTTTGTCGCTTCAGCAATTTCAGCTTTTTTATCAGAACGGACTATTTCTTCAATTCGTTCGCCGTCAAAGAAAAAATATTGATGTAAAGTAGCGGGCAAAATTTGATTAATTATATCGTCTGGTTGCTGAGTTGGTATATTCCATTTGCCATCATCCGCACCAACCCACATGGTTAATTGAGTTTTGCCAGCATCAAAATCGCTTTCGTTTTTATAACCCCGACAGGCGCGTTTAACTCGATAACGTTTACCTTCATGTTCCCAGCCAATCTCTACCCAACATTCTACAGCTTGACCTTTTTGAGCTTCTGCGATCGCACGCTTATTTACTAACTGTTCTATCGATGCAAATGCTGCACTAAATTTTTCATATAATACCCAAGTAAAGGCATTTAGTAAACTGGTTTTTCCAGAGCCATTATTCCCATGAATAATCGTTGTGTTCTGAACATCTCCAGCCGCGAGTAGCATCTCTGGTGTCGTACCATAAAAGGAGCGAAAGTTGCATAGCTTGATTGAAGTCAGCTTCATCGCACCTCTTCCTTAATAATGTCCAAAATATTATCATTTATATGGCTGTTAATCTTTTTATCTAGTCTGCCTTTTTCCAACTTCCATACCCGCTCAATAATTCGCCGTACCTCCGACGGAGCGCTGGTTATTGGCTCCTGTACATCATCAATATTTGCCTCTTGTGACATCTTGGGTTTGGAAATATACTTTTTCTATATTTTAACTTTCTCTACTGCTGTATTTACCTCCGTAAAGCCACTGTTAGCGTTATCTTTAATTTTGCAAAAACTATTTTTTCAAATTTATATTTTTCTTTGAAAAAAGACTTTATTATTTAATCGCTCTCTGATATTATTAATATTAACAACTTAGATCATAATTGAATATAAGCAGCTTTAAAAATTTTACTTACATCCCATTATTGTTAAACTCATAATTTTATTATTTCATACTTAATGCTTGTTTTTTCAAAACTCGAAAAATTTTACAAAAAAATACAACTATATAGTTCATCATCAAATATCTAATAAACCATATCGTTTTTGCAAATCAAGTAACTTCATTCTTGCCTCCCCAGCATTATCAGCTAAATCAGCAAACTCTACAAAGCGACGCAATTCCTTTTTCAATAGATTACGCTCAACTTCTATAGTTTCTCTATCTAAATCTGGTGGCAAAACAATCATGTCAAATATAGTGGCGCGTTCCTTAGCAAGATGAGGACGTAAAACTCGCCCCCGTCGTTGAATGAATTGGCGGGGATTGCCAGAACTTGATAAAATCACCGCAGTTTGAATTGCTGGAATATCAACACCTTCATCTAAACAACGAATTGCAACTAAACCTTGCAATTCCCCACTTTCAAATTGATGCCGTAAAATTTCCCTTTCTTGTAAAGTTGTTTGGGCTGTATAGGTGCTTACCTTGTACCCCAAATCCACTCCGAGAATTTTAGCAACAGCTTTGAGTTGGCGTAGAGATGAACGTTGTCCCGCATCTTGGGAACCATCACTACAATAAAAAAGTGTGTGAGTAGTTTCGCGGCGAGTAATCATTAAATCTCGCAAAGCATTTAATTTATTTTCGGCTGCACCAATTAATCTTGCTCTTTGCATCAATAAGGGCTTTAAATCTTCATTGTCTTCAAAGTTTCCGCCATTTTCTCGATCTCGATAAAGTAGCGATCGCCCAATTCTTTTAGTTAGCTTTAAATAGGCAATACTCTCTGCTTCAGTTAACTCCACCAGCACCGGATAATACAGATAATGTACCAAAGCACCTTGAGCGATCGCATCCCTCAAGGTAAACTCTGGTTGGAGAACTGGGCCAAAATAATCAAATAAAGATTGCGTACCAAAATCATCAAAATATCTCTCCGGTGTGGCAGATAAAGCTAGTCTCAACCCAACACTGCGCGGTAAACTTTCTTCTAACTTGGGTGCGCCTAAATTATGCGCTTCATCCCCAATAATTAAAGTTTTGGCGGGAAAATATTTGAGTTGAGACTGAAACCCATCTCCAATTAAAGTAGAGTTCGTAGTAATCACAGTGACAAACCGTTGAGAACCAGAACGCAGATTATAAATTTGGGTAGAAAGTTGACTTTGCCAAGTGCGTAAATTCTCAAAGGCTAAAATGGGTTGCAAATTAAATTTTTCACATTCTCGCGCCCATTGGGTGACGAGATGGCGGTAGGGACATACCACCACCAGAACTTGTAAATTAATCTGCTGATATAATTCACAAGCGATCGCTAATGCGGTAATGGTTTTACCACTACCAGTAGCCATTTTCAGCGTCCCTCTGCCATTGTTCGTAAACCAGCTAGCGATCGCTTGGCGCTGATATTGCCGCAATTGCAGAGATGGAGGCATTCTTGGGCATCCTGGGAATGGTTGCGTATAATAACTGCCCTTACTTTCCCTTGCATAAGGTAATTTCAACCGGAAAGTGGGCATTTGTTGCACTGGATTTTGCGTCAGGTACATATTTATTTAGTCATTAGTCATTGGTACTTATCTTTCCCATTCCCCACTCCCCACTCCCCACTCCCCACTCCCCATTACTCAGTTGTAACCACGCCAAACACCAATGAGTGAACCCTGCACTTGTACTTGCATAGCGCTGACTTCAATGGGATTGTACTTAGGATTTGCTGGTTTGAGAGTAACGCGATCGCCTTGGCGATAAAAACGTTTTAATGTCGTCCCAAATCCATCAACTCTGGCGGCGACGATAGTACCATTTTTTAAATGATTTGGTTCTGCTACTGGACGCAGAAATACTACATCGCCATCAGTAATTAAATCTTCAATCATGCTATCGCCAGCTACCCGCAAAGCATAAGTTTGGGGAGGTAAATCGAAATTAGAAAAGTCTAAATGATCTACAGCATCAGTAAACGGTTCTATTAAACCACCAGCAGCGATCGTGCCCAAAATTGGTACACCTTGCTTTACGGGACGCAAAATCCGAATCGTTCGTGCTTGTCCTTCAGTCCATTCTATATATCCTTTAGTCCGTAAATGTTCTAAACGACTTTGAATTGGTGCTGGTGACTTCAAGTTCATTGCTTGCATCATTTGCCTAATTGAAGGCGAATGCTGGTGCGATCGAATGTATTCTGCCAACCATTCGTAAAGTTCTTGTTGAGCTTCAGTTAGACGTTCCATAAATTTGTGGGAAGTAATTATAAATGTCTCTAGAACATTAGTACTACAAAAAACTCCCCATAACAAGAGAAAAGTAAAAATATGAAAGGCAAAAGTCAGAATATTTCCTTTTCTTTTACCCATTTATTTTGAATTTTTTACCAGCAAGTAGTCAGGAGCCAATCGCACACTCGCTATTTTGACTCCTAACTCCTAACTCCTAACTTTTTTTATTCCGCCCCTAAAATACTTGCAAGCAAAGCCTTTTGGGCATGGAGGCGATTTTCTGCCTGTTCCCAAACTCGTGATTGGGAACCTTCAATAACTGCCTCGGTAATTTCTTCACCGCGATGGGCTGGTAAGCAGTGTAAAACAATTGCCTCTGGGTCAGCAAGGCTCAACAGCTGCTCCGAAATTTGGTAAGGCTGGAAAATTGGCATCCGGTTATCGGCTTCTGCCTCTTGCCCCATACTTGCCCAAACATCAGTATAAAGTACAGCAGAACCCTTTGCGGCTAATTCTGGATCGTGAGTCAGGAGGACTTCAGTTTTGTTGTTAGCGATCGCTCTTGCTTGCTCTACAATCCTAGAATCTGGTTCATATCCACTAGGGGTAGCAATTCTAACATTCATCCCCACCAAAGCACAGCCCAACATCAGAGAATTAGCCACATTATTCCCATCACCCACGTAGGTTAAAGTTAACCCAGCCAGAGTGCCAAAGCCTTCTTGAATCGTCAATAAATCCGCTAATACCTGACAGGGGTGTTCCGCATCAGTCAGCGCATTAATCACCGGAATCTTGGCATATTCAGCAAAAGTTTCCAGATCCTGTTGTGCAAAAGTGCGAATTGCCAAAATATCCAAATATCGATCTAACACCCGCGCCGTATCTTGCAAAGGTTCCCCACGACTAACTTGAGTGACATTAGGGTTGAGATCAATTACCTGTCCACCCAGTTGGTACATCGCCACCGTAAAACTTACCCGCGTGCGAGTTGAAGCTTTGGAGAACAACAACCCCAAAACTTTATTACACTGCAACTTCAACTGTTGTGATTTAAGTTGAGTTGCCAATTGCAGGAGTTCTTGAAGTTCCGTCGGACTGATGTCCGCTAGACCTAATAAATCTCGTCCGAGCAATGCTGCCATGCTTGTAATCTGTAAAAAATAATTATATATTTCCGTTCCTTTATTCAGCGGTACTAAGAAAATACAGTTTTAGAACTGACGAGATACTTTTGCGTTCAGCCCGGATTTGAGTTAGCTTTTGGTTATGAATATTAATTTATCAACTTTATCAGCGATCGGAATCACTACAATTGCAACGCCAACTCAACCATCTAGACGCACAAAAACCCCAATATTGCCAAAATCTCTGGTCTTCTAGCCTAATTTCTGAACAGGAAGATATTTTTTAGGAATTACACCTAGACAAATAAATTCTTTATGGTACAATAAGAAATTGTGGTTGCAACTTGAAGCTAACCCCAAATTTGCCAGCATAGCACAGTGGTAGTGCATCCGACTTGTAATCGGAAGGTCGCGAGTTCAAATCCCGCTGCTGGCTTTTATTTAAAATAATGGAAAGCTTTTACCGGATTAATTCTAGACTCACAAATTGGGTGTCAATAATTTCTACTGCCAATAGAACAATTAATGATTTACCAAGCGTTTGGCGCGTTTCTGCTCATACATTAGCTTATCAGCCTCTTCTATCAATTGTTCTAGTGAAACGTTTTCATTTAAGACGCATTGTGTCACACCAATACTTATAGATAGTTGATATGAGTGATTATGCTCTTGATTAAAGCGATCAATATTTGATTGCAGTCGAGGATAAAATTCCTCTGTAGTTCGGGAGCAGACAGGAACAAATATGACAAACTCATCTCCTCCTAGACGAGCGATAATATCCGAATCACGGAAGGTTTGCTTTAGTAATTGGGCTGTGTCAACAAGCATTCTGTCTCCTATTTCATGCCCTAGAGAGTCATTAATCTGCTTTAAACCATCTAAATCAACAAACAAAAGACAGCAGAACATTTGTGTGCGTTGGGCAATTTTGAATTGCTGATTTGCCAGCCAAAAGAAACCACGTCGATTATATAGCCCTGTCAATTCATCAGTTAAAGATAGCTGCCTTATCTCTGATTCAGCCTTCAACCGTTCCTGAATTTCATGCTCTAGGCGTTGATTTTGTTCAAGAAGTTGTTGGTGTTGCTGTTTGATGAGTAGCTGATTTCTGACTCGCATTAGCACTTCAAGTTCTTGAAATGGCTTGGTGATATAGTCTTGTCCACCTAATTTAAAAGCCTGCACTTTATCATTGATTTGATCAAGGGCACTAATAAAAATAATCGGAATTTGATCTGTTGTTTTTGATGATTTTAACTGTTGACAAACCTCGTAGCCATTCATTTCGGGCATATTAATGTCAAGCAGAATCAGATCCGGTGGATGTCGCTCGGCGGCTTGTAATGCCATTCTCCCGTTAAGTGATTTACGGATGATATAACCCTGTAACTCTAGTATTTTGGCTAACAGCCGTAGATTATCGGGGGTATCGTCCACAATGAGGATATTCGTTTCCGAAGGGGATTTAAGTAAATTAGCCATAATCTTTTTACTGAGTTTGGGTTAGATTTGCGATCTGCGCTTCTCCTTGCAAAGAGGCTTGTCTGCGACACGCTCCGCGAACGCCAACGCAGCAGCACTTCGCTATCGCCTCTAGCTCGAAATTATCCACCAGATATTTCAGAGCATTGGCAAGAATTTGCTCCTGGTTGGGGATTTGAGCGATGAGATTGTAGAGTTCGGCGTCATTGAGATCCAAAGCTGCTTGATGCACCTGAATAATCCACTCTGGCGACATTACCTGTAAATCTTTGGCAGTTAGGGATTTCTGAAGTAAAGTTTGCTGATCTAACCCCAGTAAAGCTTTTTCGCGGTAGTGGTAGCAAACTCCTAAGTAGTGTGCAATCTTCTCAAATAGGATAGCTTCTATAAATGGTTTGTTGATGTGGTCGTTGCAGCCTGCTTGAATGCTAGTGATGTAATCTTCCTCAAAGGCATAAGCCGTCACCGCAATAATCACCACGTCTTTACCTGCCTCCTTCCCTCGAATTTGCCGGGTAATTTCGTAGCCATCCACCACGGGCATTTGAATGTCCATTAAAATCAGGTGGGGATGCCATTTTTCCCAGAGAGCGATCGCTTCATTTCCGTTCTCGGCGGCACAGACCTCGAACCCAACTGATTCCAATAGCCTGATGAGCAACTGACGATTTTCTTGAAAGTCTTCCACCACCAAAATACGATAAGTGGGCTGTCCCGGTTCCAGACCGATAACAGTGCGAGTCGTTTCCGACACGATGATATCCACTGAGCTTCCCAGACCCAGTAAAACCTCACAAATAAAAGTTGACCCTTGATTTAGGGTGCTTCGCACTGTAATATCACCACCCATTAAACGGGCAAACTGACGGCTAATCGATAAGCCTAAACCTGTACCTTGAGTATGGCGACCTCGTTCTGTTTGCATGAAGGCTGCAAACACAGTTTCCAGATCAGACTGAGCGATACCACATCCAGTATCTTCAACTTCGACATGAAGGGTGATAATTGGTTTGGAATCATCGGTATAAAGAGAGGGACTGCGTTCTGTTGAATCAAGTGAGTTGATGCTGGACACTCTCCCGATCAAAGTTTCTAATCGCAGACTGACATTGCCTGTTGTCGTAAATTTGATCGCATTGCTTAATAGGTTGAGCAGAATTTGGCGCAGTTTTGATTCGTCACCATACACATAGCGAGGAACGCTGGTATGCTGTTCTGTTCTCAAATCAATTCCTTTCTCTAAAGCTTTGAGGGCAACCATATCTCTGATGGAGTGGATTAGTTGATGCAAATCGAAACAATTTTCCGTTAGCTGTAACTGACCCGCTTCAATTTTGGACATTTCCAACACATCGTTGATCAAGGTTAGTAAGTGTTCTCCACTGCGGCTAATGATGTCTAAATCTTCTTGAAACTCAGATGGAATCTTGTCGCTGCGGTTCATCAACTGAGTAAATCCCAAAATGGCATTGAGAGGAGTCCGCAGTTCGTGGCTCATTTTAGCGAGAAACTGGCTTTTGGCACGGTTGGCGATCGCAGCTTGTTCTGCCGCTTGTTCTAGAGCTATCTGGGAAAACTCTAGCAGTGCCAACATCAGCGTATTTCGCATCTCTGTAGCGGCTTCCAGTTCCGCAATTTCCCAAGGCAAGGAAGTTTCTCTCACAGTTTCTTTCCACAGTTCAAACGACTTCCGGGGACACAATTCCATCTCTCCAATTTCATTGATTTTCACTGTGTCTTGGGGGTTGCCCACCCAATTCACTGTCTGGATTTGCTCCGGTCGAAACCAGATAATATGGTAAGACTTTTGTTTAACATGATTGAATAAAATTGAAATTGCGAGGATGCCGCTAGCTTGATCTTTAAATACCTTCGCTTCTGGATATAAACGTGATAGGGAATCAGTCGCAAACACTTGTTCTTCCTGGTGTTGCACCAACCACGTCACCAAATCCTGCACTTGGGTAATCGATGGCGTTTGACCAACTAATGTCAGATGACCGTCAAGTGAAATCGCCGCTCCTTGAGCATGAACTAGCTCCAGTAATTGAAAAGTATTTCGGCTCAACACTTGCTCAATAAAATTGGACTCCTGTAATAACATCTGTTGCAGGTCATCCTGAATCTTTTTCACCTGTGTTCGGTAAACATACAATTGTTGTTCTTGTTTATGCACCAGTTCAATCGAGGCAAACTGTCCTAAAAATTCACAGGCTTTACGAGTTTCATAATCCACTAGTTTCGGGCTGTAGTGGTGACAGGCAATTAATCCCCAGAGGCGTTTGTCGTTGAGCAACGAAATCGTCATCGACCCAGCAACCCCCATATTCTGTAAGTATTCAATGTGATAGTGAGACACTCCTCGTAACAGAGAATTACTCAGATCGAGGGGTGTATCCGTCAGAGGATGGTTGCTGGGAATCAGAGGGATAGGGGTGTAATTGACATCGGGAATGAATCGCATCCACTTGCGGCAAAACAACTTGCGGGCTGGCGCGGGAATATCTGTCGCCATATAGTGCAGTCCCAAGTAGCTTTCTAGATGCCTCTGTTTCTGCTCCGCAATCACCACACCACTATCGTCTGCCTTAAAGCGGTAGATCATAACTCGATCAAACCCAGTCATTGCTTTCACATCTTTGGCAAGGGTTTGAGCCATATTTTTCAGGTTAGTGGCATTACGGAGATTGGCGATCGCCCCTTGCAGGCGGTGATAGAACTGGGTTGAATGGTTGCTGTTGCTGGATTGCTGAGGTTCTAGTTCCAGGATCAACCCATCTACCATCCGGTACATCACACCTCTAAATGTCTGATTTTTCTGTTGCCAATCAGTCTGGGC
Source organism: Nostoc sp. CALU 1950 (assembly GCF_051172895.1). Classification (NCBI taxonomy): domain Bacteria; kingdom Bacillati; phylum Cyanobacteriota; class Cyanophyceae; order Nostocales; family Nostocaceae; genus Nostoc; species Nostoc sp. CALU 1950. The sequence goes on from NZ_JBDNJQ010000015.1 coordinate 61,664, forward strand.
AACCCTCCGCCGGGTTTTTAGTTGAAACGGATTGCAAAGCTCCAGGTTATCTTGAGCTAGATACCCAGTAAGTCGTTGCACTTGATCGCCAGAAAACAATCGTTGTAATGGTTTACCCAGCAATCCTTCCGCCGAAATCCCAAAAAACTGTTCCACATTTTCACTAATCTGCAAGATTCTCAGGTGTGGCTCTTGCAGTATCAGCAACATTCCATGCGGCTGAATATAGCCCGGAGCATACACCGATTCATCACTGCACACTTCTAAAGCCGTAAGTACTGAAGGGGTCAGCGAGGAGAGTGAAATAGGATTTGGTGACTGCATAGCTAAGATAAACGGTTTTGGAAATCAAAAGTAGTAAATCTAGATTGAAAATTCTCACAAGGAGAATTACCTTGAATCATTTGAAAAACTTGCTAAAAATGATACTCAGTAAATCGAAAAGCTTTTTCAAAATAGCGATGTCTAGTAGTTCGCCAAGTGAACTTGGCGGGGTAAAGGGTAAGGGGGAAGGGGGAAAGGGTTTAAATCCCTTAACCTTTCCCCTTTTCCCTTTCCCCAGTCCTCACTTAGCATTTTTGGGTTGGCAGACTACTAGTTGGGCTACATTTACACAAAAATTCCTATCTAAATATAAATTTTTGCTTAACTATCTATGTAAAATGCCCATTTGTAGTATCTTTGGCAACAAAAATTATAACCCTTGGTATACAAGGGTTATAAGCAAAAAATGCGACATCATTTTGTGAAATGGCGACATTTAATTTATGAATGGATAAGTGTGTATGAATACCTGGATAAAAAGTTTTACCCGATTAATTCAAGTTGCTATTTTTTATTAATGGGTAAGTCCTAAACTTTATATTTTAATCTCTAACTGAACCCTATTATTTTATATTCAGGACTTCTACCAATTCGTAATTCTTAATTACGAATTACGAATTAGTACAAGTTATATTATTTATGAATTCGCAAGTTGTTGATAGCGTTCCTGAACTTCCTGAATCGAAAACAAAGTTTCAAACTTCAACCCAGCAGACTGGTACAACTCACCTCCCCCTTGCTGTCGGTCTACTAGTGAAATTACTTGATTTACGGTATAGCCTGCATCTTTAAGACGCTCAACTGCTTTGAGAGCAGATTGCCCAGTTGTAACCACATCTTCCAAAACTACTACTTTTGCACCTTCTGGTAAACTAGGGCCTTCTATATAAGCTTTCGTCCCATAACCCTTAGCTTCCTTACGAATAATCAGCGCTGGTATCGGTCGGTTTTCATAAACAGAAACTATACTCACTGCTGTCACAATTGGGTCAGCCCCCATTGTTAAACCACCTACAGCCTGTGTATCTACAGGTAACAAAGGGAACACTAACCGCCCAACTGCTAAAGCACCTTGAGGATGCAGTGTCACCTGTGTCTTGTTGACATAATAAGAACTACGTAGCCCAGAAGAAAGGAGAAAATCACCCTCTTGATAAGCAAGTTGGCAAAATAAATCTAGTAGCTTGTGGCGCAAGGTAGTCAAATCAGCAGTGGTTGCCCAAATATCTGAGTGGGTAAGAGTTTCAGTAGGATACGTCATTACAAAACATTAAAAGTTGTGCTACACCAAAGGTTGAACTCATCAGAGTTCTGAACTTAAGCATAAATTAAGATTCGCCCAAAACAAAAATTGAGGAGTCGGAAACGTGCGTATAAAATTCAAAACCCTTGGTGGTTTATTAGTGCTACTTGCTGCTGGTATTGCTTTTCCCTCAGTTGCTTCTGCCCAAACGGAAACACCTAAAACTGAAACTACGAGTGATGTATTTGAACGAGCTTATTTTCGACACGATCGCAATTTCTACGAAAATAGCAGCCTCAAACGCCAGCTAGACTCATTTCTAGGATCTGGTGCCGGCTTTGGTGGTTCTTTCCCAGAAAATGAAATTGCCCGCGATGCAGAGCTGGTTAACACTTTATATCATGATGTCCTGACTCAGCAAGTTGGCAACGATCCTTATATTCGTACCCCTGATTTACCAAATCCTTATGACACATCACTGATGATGTCTCCTCGTTTGAATAGCAACAAACTCAAAGTAGGAACTGAATTCAGGTTTGAAACCTTACCATCCCGGTAAGATTGGGGAGTCGGGAGTGGGGAGCAGGGGATAATAATTACTAACCAACATTTCAGCAATATTCAGTACAAGTGCCCATGCCCCTCAAGAGTGCTGAGTGGTGAATATCACTTTTTTACTCAGAACTGGCTCAACGCCCCGCTATCCATGTACGGAACTCGGAACTGTTTGGCCCAATACCCTGTGTTACTGCTTTTTAAAGATTCAGTGCGCCCTGCTGGAATCGAACCAGCCTGAAGACGAATTATGAGTTCGTTGCCTCCCCAATCGGCCAAAGGCGCTTGTTTTGTTGGGTTATGGGTTGCTATGAGTAAATTATTTTAACTCTTAGGTCAACCTTACTTGCTAATTTTAGAATGAGGAAAATACCTCATGCACTGAGTTTAGCCAATTCCATGAATATAGCACAAATTTATCACGTGTGAATACTGGACAATAGTTTACCAGATTTTTATACTACATAATTTGATCATAGATATAGTGCAAACTAATATTGATTAAGTTCCTTTAAGGATTGAGGTCAAAAGCTTCACTATTCTTAAATAGACCAGCATTCTATTGTGATAGCTTGTCAGCGATGAAAATAAATTCTACTGTACTTCTTACTTTGATTTTGTTAATCCTGATGATGGGAGCAGGTTCTGTAAGCGCATTTTTGGGGTTTGAACTAGGGAGTTCAGCACTTAAAGGCGTTACCACACCAGATGGGCGACCCACAACCAAATTTGCCAGCAATAAGGCAAATAGCTCTCAACAGGGAGGGCTAGTGCTATTAAAAGAGGAAGAGATACTGAAAATTGTCAAGGCGCGAATTGAGGGTAAGACCAAGGCTGCTAAATCGGAAAAGCTAGAGGAAGATGATGAAGAAACCAATAGCAGCAAGCAAAAGCCAGAGGAAAAAACCCCAGAAGTGGTTGAAGAAAAACCCCAGCTAGGTTTTCCGGTTACTGCCCAAAGTGAGGGTGTAACCATGACTGTGGAATCTTTCCGCTACTCCGGTGGTGATTTGCTACTGAAAGTGAAAATGCAGAACAAAGGTAAGGATTCTGTGCGCTTCCTTTATAGTTTTCTAGATGTTAGCGATGATAAAGGACGAACCTTGAGTGCCAGTACAGAGGGTTTACCAACAGAATTGCCTGTAAATGGGCCAGCATTTTCAGGTACAGTGAGCATTCCCACAGCTTTACTTGATGATGTCAAGAAAATATCACTTGCTCTTACTGATTATCCCGCTCAACAATTGAAGCTAGAGGCATTGGATATTCCTGTAGAAAGGTAGATAGAGACTGGGGACTGGGGGACTGGGGGACTGGGGACTGGGGACTGAATTATTCCCAATACCCAACCCCCCTAAATGGAGGGCGTGAGTTTTACACGAGCTTTGGCGGTGATTGGTTTTCCTAATTTAATTTGGACAGATGTGGCGCTACGGTTATTGTCAGTGCTACTACTGATTGCCATAAATGCCTTTTTTGTGACAGCGGAATTTTCGATGGTGAGCGTGCGGCGATCGCGTATTCACCAGCTAGTTAAGGCTGGGGATATTCCAGCGATCGCAGTCGAAATGCTACAACGCAGTATTGACCGACTGCTATCTACCACCCAGTTAGGCATTACCCTCTCTAGTTTGGCACTGGGATGGATTGGCGAAAGTACGATTGTCGTGCTGGTGAATGCATGGTTTAAATCCTGGCCTTTACCTAGTGGGATGACTACCTTCCTGGCGCATTCCTTATCAATTCCCATTGCCTTTTTCTTAATTGCCTATTTGCAAATAGTGATCGGAGAATTATGTCCCAAATCCTTAGCTATGCTGTACTCAGAACAGCTAGCGAGGTTTTTGGGGCCTTCGGTAAAAGCGATCGTGCGTTTTTTTGGCCCCTTCATTTGGATTCTCAACCAATCAACTCGTTTTTTATTACGGATTTTTGGCATCCAATACACAGGTCAAGGCTGGCGACCACCTGTAACCCCTGAAGAATTGCAACTAATTATTTCTACAGAATGGGGATCTACTGGTTTACAGCGTGCGGAGCGAGAACTGCTCAATAATGTCTTTGAGTTTGGGGATGTCATGGCCCAAGATGTGATGATCCCCCGCACCAGTATTATCACACTGCCAAAAGACGCCACCTTCCAGACATTACTCAAGGAAATGGCTTCTACTGGTTACTCTCGCTATCCTGTGATTGGTGAATCTTTGGACGATGTTCGCGGCATTGTTTATTTTAAAGATTTGGCACAACCTTTGGCTGTAGGAAACCTAAGTTTAGAGACACAAATCCAACCTTGGATGCGTCCCGCCCGGTTTGTTCCAGAACATACGCCCTTGAGTGAACTTTTGCCCATGATGCAGCAAGAGAAACCCGCTATGGTCATGGTAGTGAATGAATTTGGCGGTACTGTGGGACTAGTGACAATCAAAGATGTCATTGCCGAAATCATTGGCGACGCCGGCGAACCTGAAAGCAGCGACGATTTACTGATTCAGATGTTAGATGAGCAGAAATTTTTGGTGCAGGCACAAATTAACCTCGAAGACCTCAACGAAGTTTTGCATCTCGATTTACCCGTGACCAGAGAATACCAAACACTGGGAGGCTTTTTGCTGTATCAGTTACAGAAAATTCCTGTTAAAGGCGAAACCTTCTGTTATGAAAATCTTGAATTCACTGTGGTATCAATTGTTGGCCCACGCCTGCATCAAATTCAACTGCGACGGTTAGAAGAGTTAGGAGTTGAGAGTTAAGAGTTAGGAGTTATGGATTTTAACTCAATATAGTTCAGATAAGACCAAAACACTTGTAGAGACGGCGATTTATCGCATCTTAACCCAAGCGTATTGGATTTTAACTCTTAACTCCTCACTCCTCACTCAAGAAGCATAGGCCACTGGATCAACAAGTCCCAATTCGGCAAAAGCTGCTAGCCGCAAGCGACAAGAATCACACACGCCGCAGGCGACATCACCACCGGCATAGCAAGACCAAGTTAGTTCCCAAGGAACTCCCAATTGGTTCCCCAGTTGGATGATTTCAGTTTTTTTCAAATTTATTAGGGGTGCAACAATATTAATTGGTTGTCCCTCACGCCCCTGTTTGGTTCCCAGGCGAAAAACTTCCTGCATTGCCTGGATATAATCGGGGCGACAGTCAGGATATCCTGAGTAATCTAAGGCGTTGACACCAATATAGACACGCTCTGCTGCGATCGCTTCGGCGTAACCCAGAGCAAAGCTTAAAAAGATGGTATTACGAGCCGGAACATAAGTGACAGGAATATTTTGAGACATTTCATCCAGCGATCGCTCCTGGGGTAAATCAATGGCGTCGTCGGTAAGTGCTGAACCACCCCATTGTCGTAAATCAAAATTAACTACCTGATGTTTTGCGATCGCAGCCTTTTGACCAACAGTGAGAGCTGACTGTAACTCTCGTCGGTGTCGCTGCTGGTAATCAAAGGAAATAGCATGACATTCACAGCCATCGGCCTTAGCTTTATACAGAATTGTGGAAGAGTCCAATCCCCCAGATAACAGAATTACAGCTTTCATCTCGATTGCAACTTTTGGATTTCAAATCGCCAAATCAAACCTTAAGGTGATTTCTCAAAATAATTTTACCGATGAGCAGGGCGAACAGCCGTTCTCCTCTACGATGAAATGATCTTGTGTGGTAATTTTTATTCTGGAAATCACCTAACAAGATCCCAGGAAGCAATACTAAGGATAATTTACACTTAGGTCTTACTGAATTTTTTCAAGCTAATAAAAAGACATATATTTTTTGTAGAAAGTGCAAAATCCCAAGCAAACCCGAAATATCTATACAAAAGATATTTGGATTACGGGAACCGATCACAAACTTTGAAATTCTTCATAAACATAGGCTCTATGTTACCATCTGGATGGTTTTAGACGGATCGTAACCGGCTTTCGAGTATAAACGCCAACGGCCGTAGCGTCTCTAAATTTGGTGGTTGAGGAGAGAATAATAGTGCAAAATAGCATGTCAGTGGCAGAACCGAATCCATATACACAGCGCAACCAGCCACGACCGATCCGCATAGGCGTGATTGGAGTGGGTAACATGGGACAACACCACACTCGCGTGCTGAGTTCAATGAAAGATGTTGAACTAGTCGGAGTGGCAGATATTAACGTCGAGCGAGGATTAGAAACTGCCAGCAAGTACAAGGTGCGTTTTTTTGAAGATTACTGTGACCTGCTACCCCTTGTGGAAGCAGTTTGTGTAGCTGTTCCCACCCGTCTGCACTATGCCGTGGGTATCAACTGTCTGTTAGCGGGAATTCATGTTTTGATTGAAAAACCGATCGCAGCCAGTATTTCTGAGGCAGAGTCTTTAGTAAATGCCGCAGCTGAGTCTGGGTGTATCCTGCAAGTAGGTCATATTGAGCGTTTCAACCCAGCTTTTAAAGAACTGAGCCAAGTGCTGAAAACAGAAGAATTGCTGGCGCTAGAAGCCCACAGAATGAGTCCCTACTCAGATCGGGCAAACGATGTTTCAGTTGTGCTGGATTTAATGATCCATGACATCGACCTGCTTCTGGAATTAGCTGCTTCCCCAGTAACAAAATTGACTGCTAGCGGTACTCGCTCCCTAGACTCTGGTTATTTAGATTATGTAACCGCCACCTTGGGGTTTGCCAATGGTATTGTTGCTACTCTGACTGCCAGTAAAGTCACCCACCGAAAAATTCGCCGGATTGTCGCCCATTGCAAAAATTCATTTACTGAGGCAGATTTTCTCAAGAATGAAATTTTGATTCACCGACAAACGGCTGCCAATTCTCTCACCGACCACCGACAAGTACTTTATAGGCAAGATGGTGTGATTGAAAAAGTCTACACCAGCAACATTCAACCCTTAAGTGCAGAATTAGAACATTTTGTCAACTGTGTGCATGGTGGCAATCAACCCTCAGTAGGTGGTGAACAAGCTCTTAAAGCCCTAAGACTGGCAAGTTTAATTGAGCAGATGGCGCTGGAAGATCGAGTTTGGAATCCATTAGACTGGCAATCGGAACCAAGGGTACAATCATTGACACCGACAGCCTAGATCAAGAGGGGATGAGGGGATGAGGGGGACAAGGTAAAATTTTCTCCCTGCTCTCCCACAGCCACAACCTCAAAAAAAATCTAAAATATGTTTTTAAATTTGCCATCAAATCTTTAGATCCTCCCAAGTCCTGATTACAAAAGCGACTAAGGGGGATCTAAAAAATTAGAAAACAAAACCTAGTGGTTGGTTTCATTAATTTTGTAAGGTTCGTAGTGAGCGAGAAATCGCTCAATTTCAAGGGTTAGAGCTACTTCCGAACTTTTAATAACCCTAGAAATTAATGAAACATACCCCTACCTTCCATTCGTCTTGCTTTGTTTCTTCGTTGCGATGCCAACTTTAATAATGCAGCAATTTCAGGAATTGACTAAATGCTTGAATGGATAACTAATACTATCAACTATTTTGGCTATTGGGGAATCGCCCTACTGATGTTCCTAGAGAACCTGTTTCCCCCCATTCCTTCAGAATTGATCATGCCACTAGCTGGATTTACAGCAAGTCCATATCAACCAGGAGGGGCAAAGCTAAATATCATTGGTGTGTTTTTCGCAGGACTTTTGGGTTCTGTATTGGGCGCACTTATTTGGTACTATCCAGGTAAGTTTTTGGGTGAAACCCGTTTAAAGCGTTGGGCTGACAAGTATGGCAAATGGTTGGGCATATCTAGTAAAGATATCACCAAGGCCAAAGAGTGGTTTAATCGACAAGGTAGAACAGCAGTATTAATTGGTCGCCTTGTACCGGGAATCCGCACCTTGATTTCTGTTCCCGCAGGGATGAGCAATATGCCCTTGCTACCATTTTTGGTTTACACAACATTCGGTAGCGCTGCTTGGGTGGGTTTGCTAACATACTCAGGATACATATTGGGTAGTCAGTATGAACTTGTGGACAAGTACCTTGCTCCTGTATCCAAAATCGTACTTGGGGGTTTGGTTCTAGCATTTGTTTTCTGGATATTCAAGCGCCAGTTAAGACGTACTAGAAGATAAAACACGGACGCTTTTGGTTTGAAAGCAGTGAAAGCAGGGGTTACATCTGGCCAAAATTCGCCTACACTATGCCAAATAATACTAGATGTACGAAGGCATAAGCTTATCGGAGATATCGCCGGAATTCATTTTTGACGTATTTCTAGCTACACTTGACGCAACCTAGAATTTCTGGTTGCTCGCATTTTTGTAAGATGAGCATGACAACTTTTTACAGTTAAGTTTGAACTAGGAGCTTTCATGACAGACCAACCTTCCGCCGCTACCCCAATCAATGCCGCTGCTATACCGATGAATAGGCAGCCCTTAGCATCGACTCCCATCAATGCTGTTAATAATAATCCTCCCAAGACAGGCGGTGTTCCGGGAAAAACCATTCTCAGTGTTGATTTAGGCAGAACTTCCACAAAAACTTGTGTGAGTCGTGAACCCGGTAATGTGGTGTTCGTACCTGCCAACGTCAAGCAGATGTCAATAGAACAAGTACGCGGTGGTGTTTTTGAAGCCAGAGCTACTGACCCCTTAATGGATTTGTGGCTGGAATATCAAGGAAATGGATATGCTGTTGGTCAACTAGCAGCCGATTTTGGGGCGAATCTAGGAGTCGGACAATCTAAGGTAGAAGCTGCACTGGTAAAAGTGTTAGCAAGTGCTGGCTACTTTAAACTCAGAGACGATATCTCAGTAGTACTAGGTCTGCCTTTTCTTTCCTTGGAGCAATTTGAAAAGGAAAAAGCACAGTTGATTAGCCAAGTAGGTGGCCCTCATGTGTTGAACTTCCGAGGCGAATCTGTGTCGCTGAACGTCAATAAGGTATGGGTCATGCCAGAAGGTTACGGCAGCCTGCTGTGGTCTGAAGCTCAACCGAAGAAAAGTCCTGGTAGCCCCGATTTTACAAAAATATCGGTGGCGATCGTCGATATTGGACACCAAACCGTCGATCTTTTGATGGTAGATAACTTCCGTTTTGCCAGAGGTGCTTCTAAGAGCGAAGACTTCGGGATGAATAAGTTTTATGAATTGGTGTCTGCCGAAATCGAGGGAGCAGATAGTCAATCTCTAGCGTTGATTTCCGCTGTCAACAAACCCAGAGGAGAACGCTATTACCGTCCTAAAGGCGCTAGTAAGCCCACCAACCTAGACGATTTTCTTCCCAACCTCACAGAGATGTTTTCGCGCGAAATCTGTAGCCGTGTGCTAGCCTGGTTGCCAGAACGCGTCACCGATGTGATTCTTACTGGCGGCGGTGGTGAGTTCTTCTGGGACGACGTTCAACGTCTGCTCAAGGAAGCAAAGATTAATGCTCATTTAGCAGCACCTTCCCGTCAGGCGAATGCTTTGGGGCAGTATATTTATGGAGAGGCACAATTATCCTCCAATCGCGCTGCTAGGGCATAAAGCTGATGTTCCAATGGTCAAAAAAGGTAGTTAAATCCGTCACGTTCAACCCAGAGCTTGCTGATGAAAGCTTGTTAGCGCAAGTAGAAAGTTATTTGGAAAAACAACCAGACAAGACTTTCAGCGATCTCTGTAAAGAAGCCTTGTGGCAATCTTTATGTGTACCGGAATCTGTACAACCTGCTCCACAAACAGCAGCAACAACACCGATTGATCAACAAATCGGTGAACTGCAACGTCAAGTGGCTGGACTTGAGGAACGTTTTTTTGCCAAGGGATCTAATCGTTTGGAGGCGATGGAACATCATCTACTGCAACTTTCTCAACAAGTCGCACAACTGGCGCTCATAGTCAACGATCGATCGTTCATTCCGTCTCCAACTCAATTAGAAGTAGTAAATAATACTTCTTATACTGTTGCTACCCCTCCTCAAGAGGTTGACCCCGTAATCAGTCGCCTTAGTCAGTTTCTCGATGATTTTTAAGGAAAAATCACGTTTGTGAGCAGTTTTTGCTCATATTAACAATCCTTAATAGTTAATACTATTAAGGATTATTAATGTTTATATATGGAAATATTGGGATTATTGAGATTTGTATAGATGGGGCGATCGCTCATAACTGAAACAGCAGATTTTACCCAATAGTAACTGTGAGCAATAACCTAAAAATACCGGATTTTGATGCCAATCTGATCGTGTCAGAAGCTGAAAATATTGCCAAATTTCATGCTGGGATGTTCTGGAATGATTCTGTAAAAACAGTTTTATCCGTCTGTTGTAATTCGCCTGAATTATTTCCATATTTAAAAGTATGCAATTCTCGCTTAGATTACATTAGTAAGTGGTTAAATAAGTATTTTGGCGGTTATAATAATCGAGCCTCAAAGCGAACTAGTAAGAAGATAGGCACTGTCTCTGACAAAATTATTGACACGATTATTTCTGCTCGTTTACCTACTCTCAGCACTGATGGCATTAATCACATAAAGTATGCCCATCGTCTTTCCATGTCGGCAGAAAACATATTAGGTCTTCTTTTAGAAGAATATCTTGCCGAAAAATTGTCATTTTATGGTTGGTACTGTGCTTGGGGTGAAACTATAAACAAGGTTGATTTTTGTACCAAGCAAGGTGAGCTATTACAAGTTAAAAATCGTAGTAATTCTGAAAATAGTTCGAGCAGTAGTGTCCGTAAAGGAACTATCATTCGTAAATGGCATAGAGTCAATGCTCAAAATGGAGCTTACTATTGGAAAGAACTGAATCAATTAATAGGATGCTCTAATCTGTCTGAAGAAGACTTTGGTGTATTTGTTAGACAAACTATTGCTGAAAATAATGCAGCATTGTATGTAGAAGATAGTAAATACTGGCAACAAATTCAGTAGTAAAAGTCTTAAAATAATCAATACGCTAAGGATTTAGTGATTAAATAGTGAAAGCTGTTCAAAGACTGGTATCCCCTTAGGTTTTTCCTGTCTAATTAGGGCTTGCTGAAAAAAAAGAGAAGGTTACAGTCTCTAGATTCTCAGACCAAAG
>NZ_JBDNJQ010000160.1:0-19442 GCF_051172895.1 Nostoc sp. CALU 1950
TAGATCCCCCTAAATCCCCCTTAAAAAGGGGGACTTTGATTCCGGTTCCCCCCTTAAAAAGGGGGGTTAGGGGGGATCAATAAGTGCCTAAAATCACAGCGAAACACTTTTCAAACAACCCCTTAAAGCAAATTCCTTTGATTAGCTTACAAACTAAATCGAGGTAATTAAACATGAAATTAACAGCAACAGAAAAAGGCTTATTAATCCCTAAAGAACTATTAGGAGAAAACCTAGAGTTTGAGATTATTCAAGAAAATGGAAAAATTATTATTACTAGCATCAAACAAACATCTTCTATTTGGTATTTAGGTTCAAATCCTGTGGAATGTGATGTGAAAGATGGTGCAATTAACCACGATCGCTATCTTTATAACCCGTGAACGGAGATAAAAGCCTCGTTAACGGAGCTAAAATACTCGTGAACGGAGATAAAATACTCGTGAACGGAGATAAAAGCCTCGTGAACGGAGATAAAAGCCTCGTTGACGGAGATAAAATACTCGTTGACGGAGATAAAAGCCTCGTTAACGGAGATAAAAGCCTCGTTAACGGAGATAAAAGACTCGTTAACAGAGATAAAAGCCTCGTTGACGGAGATAAAAGCCTCGTTAAGTAGAGAAATAAAAATATTTACAGTTATTGCGATCGCACCCTTCGCAGAGCATATCGTAGAGAAGTAGTTCTAGGCGTTGCGATCGCATTATTTCGCTTCACTGCATTCGCAATAACATTGTGTAATTAATTATGTTGCCTACTTATTAGACTGGGATTTGAATCTCAGGCGGGTAATGCAGCCGATGCAGATTACCTAAATTACTCAAACCAACGCCAGACAAAAGCAACCATTATCCTGAATCAAGGCTGACGATTCCGCCGCAAGTATTCCAGACTTTCACGCAAGGTTATTGTATTGGGATGATTTGCCCCCAAGCGTTGTTCAGCGATCGCCAAAGCTTCGATGTACAGAGGTTCAGCTTCGCTGTACCTTCCCTGTGATTCGTAGAGTCCTGCCAAATTGTTCAGGCTAGTTGCCACAGAGGGGTGTTCATCCCCCAGCAGACGTTTTCTCATCGCCAAACTTTGGATGTACAAAGGTTCCGCTTCGCTATATCTTCCCTGTGAAGCGTAGAGTGCTCCCAAATTGTTCAGGTCAATTGCCACAGAAGGATGTTCATCCCCCAGCAGGCGTTTGTCCATCGCCAAACTTTGGATGTACAAAGGTTCGGCTTCGCTATACCTTCCCTGTGATTTGTAGAGGAATGCCAAATTGTTGAGGCTAGTTGCCACAAAAGGGTGTTCATCCCCCAGTAGGCGTTTTCTCATCGCCAAAGCTTCGATGTACAAAGGTTCAATTTCACTGTACCTTCCCTGTGAGTAGTAGAGTAATGCCAAATTGTTCAGGTTAGTTGCCACAAAAGGGTGTTCATCCCCCAGCAGGCGTTTTCCCATCTCCAAAGCTTGGATGTACAAAGGTTCGGCTTCGCTATATCTTCCCTGTGATTTGTAGAGGAATGCCAAATTGTTCAGGTCAATTGCCACAGAAGGGTGTTCATCCCCCAGCAGGCGTTTGTCCATCGCTAAAGCTTGGATGTACAAAGGTTCGGCTTCGTTATACCTTCCCTGTGATTTGTAAAGGAATGCCAAATTACTTAGGCTAGTTGCTACAGAGGGGTGTTCATCCCCAAAACGTTTTTTAGCAGCTGATAAACTTTGTTCATACCACGGTAAGGCTTGCACGTAGGCTCCTTGACCATCGTAAAATCTAGCCAAGCCCAAAAAAGGCCAGATTAAATCATCATCACTTAACCACGCTTGGTAAACTGTGGCAGTTTCCGCAAGGTGAGGGATGGCAAGAGTTACTTGAGCAATTTCTATCAATGTGGGTGTCTCAGGAATATCCTCGGCTACGGCTACCATTGCTTGACAAAAGCCGCGCTTGAGTTCATCAGCTTCCGCTAACTCTTCTAACTTCTGCTGCAATAATTCCCGAATGCGCTCATGGATTTGGTAAGTGTCCTCTGCCAATTCTTGCAGCAGATAACGCTCAACTAAAACAGCGCAGTTAGCTTTGAGGTCAAATTCCAAATCACTATAACTTGCTGCTGATTCTACCAAAGACCAAGGGATAGGAGCCAAAGCAAACAAACTCAACAGACAAGCCAATTTTTGCGCTTCTAGTTCCAAGCTTTGCCAATTCAACTCAAAAGCTGCTGCTACACCAGACTCACCTGCTGATGCTTGCTTTTGTAGCCGTGCGAGAATGTCTGCTAGCATAATACTCTCCCTGGCTCTCGGCACTGTGCTGCTATTTGGTAAAGTCCAATAGGTACATAACCCACAAATCGGCAAAGTCCCTTAGCAAACTCTAATTCCTTCTCAACCCTATCTTTTCCCAACAGAGTTGTTAATAATTCTAAGGCTCCATCTGGTGACAATTCACCTAACGGCAGTGATGGATATGGTAAACCTGTGTTTTGACGAGTGGTAATCAACACCTTAAACCGAGAACCTTTAGGTGGTAGATAGGGTTGAATTAGCTTCCAGTCTTTAACATCATCAAATATTAATAAAACTTTGCCAGATTGCCACTTCTTCCAGCAATAAGCAACTTGACCTGCTAGGCTTAAACCATCTGGCGGATTAAAGTTAGGTAAATTCACAACTCCAAACTCTACTAACTGGGTTCCCAAATCAATACCTTGGGGATTTAACCAACAACACCCGCCAGAATAATCTTCTAAATATTGCCATGAGTATTGAATAGCTAACTCTGTTTTACCTACCCCACCTTGCCCAGTCACATCGCTAATTGCCACAACATCATTTGCTTGCAATAGCTGATGCAATTGTTCTATTTGCTCATCCCTGCCAACAAACTTACGAGCTTGACTCTGTGGGATATTATGCGGGATATCAAACGGGTTGAAATGAGATTTTTCAATATCTCCATCCGAACTACGAAAATAAAAATAAGTCGGCAGTTGTTTTTTATCTAAACTAATAAACCGTTGCTTAACTGCCTCAGTAACTTCCCTCATATCCGGCGGAAAAGTCCCATTAGCTTCAGCAAAAGCCTCTCTCACCGCTTGAGAAAAGTATCCTGTTTTATTTTCCGAATTTACCTCAGCTTTTTCTCCTTCCCGCGTAGCCAGTAACACAAATTGTTGACTATCTTGCCTTGGCTGACCACTCAAAAAAGCTTTGCCACCTAAGTTAGTTGGTCTTCCCTTCGACTCTAAAACATAATTGGCACAGGCATCAATAATACAAATATGATTACGAATCTGAAAATTATCGGAACCCAGCAAAATTAATAAAGAATTAAAATCTAAATTCTGCCAATTCTGTTTATTTGCATCAGCACAAAGCAACCGACGCTCTCGTTCTGAGGTAATCAAACCATGTCCCGCCCAAAAAATGTAGAGTAAATCCCCCGACTTTGGGGATAAAAAGTTAGTCACAATGTCGGAGATATTTTGCTCTGTTGCTAACTCTACAGTTAACCCACATTCCCCAATTAACTGATGATTTTCTTCTAGTGCTGATAAACATAACCGGATATTCTCCTTCGGTACACCGTGCAGATGCAGCCAACGAGCAAATTTCAGCGCGTCATCGGCTGGCCCTCCTCCAGTTACATTCCAAGCAGTTTCGTGGTACTTTTCAATACCCACAATTAACCCAAATGTCCGCTCAGGTTTAGCCATCAACTGCATGATGACTTAGCCTCTCACGTTATGGGGAAAATGACCTAACCCCCCAGCCCCCTTCCCTACAAGGGAATGGGGAGCCAAACTCCCCTCTCCGCTATGCCTAACGGCAGGCTTACGCCAACGGAGAGGGGTTGGGGGAGAGGTTCTTCTACGATTACTGAATTGGTTTTCTAAATACCGTAAAAAGTAAACCATTATGGCAACCTCGAAATAATCGCCTCCCAGGTTTTGGCATTTGTCCAATAAGCACCGTGGGAACGGGGAAACGGTTGTCTACTATCCACCACCACATCCTGCACTCTACCAGGGAAAATTCTATTACCCACGTAACTGAGAAAATCCCGTAAATCGTAGATATTCAACCATTGTGGGAAATGCTCTGGCAATAACTGCCCATATTCTAAGCTGTAGAGGGCGTTAATCTCATATAAAAATGGTGCTTGGGAACCAACTGTTACCAATAATTCAACCTGAGACAACTGCTGCTGCACTAGCAAATCTACACAAGCGATACCTCCCAAACTATGGGCGATTAAAACCACTGGCGGTTCTGCTTGGGCAATTTGTTCTTGGATAAACGCCCTGATTTTTTCACCCCGCGTTTGATACAACAAAATATCACCAGGCATAGGCGAAATTTTATCAGTTAACTCAAGGCGGTTTCCTCTGACATAATTTGTTCCGCCGTACTGTGCTAGTTCAACAAATGGCTTTAATAACCAGCCAACTAATCCTAACTCTGCCTCTCCTAAAGCCAGAGTCAGCAATTCCACAACTTCATCACGCAATTGGGCATCGGTGAGTATGGGGGGAAATTCTTCTTGCAGTTCGCTAATAAACATTGCATGAGCCACAACTGCTCTAGCTATTGGTGCATAATATTCACTCAAATCAGATTCGGAAACTGTGAGCAATGCCCGTTGATACGGTTCACTGTGGATAACCGCCTCTCGTGCTGACTCAAATACCTCTGCAATTCCCGCCTCTTGCAACTTAGCTTGCAGTTGAGATCCCGGAGTGAGACTCGCTACACGAGATTGTAAAACATCCCCTGGTTCTTCCCCAAAGGGATTTCCTGACTCAATCGGTTTCAAAGACAACAGCCGCAATTCATACAGAGGATCGCGGTATAATTGCCCCCACAATACAATCTCTGCGTCTTCTTCTCCTTGAGATAAAGCCAGTGTCGCATTCTCCAAGGGTACTGATGCCCGATTATCATTGAACTTTGCACCTAATACACCCCAAAGGCAAGGAGAAACTTTGATATCAGGACGTTGGGCGTGAATCTTTTGCTCAATTATCTCAAAGGTTTCGTTGTATTCTCGTTCCCTAATGCCTGTGCCATGAACAAATATTACAGTGGTCATTGTGATAAGGCGAGCTACGCCTACGCAAAGCTTTCCTCTGTATTATTCCTTACTACTTTACGCGGTATGCAACTTTCTCTCAAACCTAACCCCCAACCCCTTCCCTACAAGGTAAGGGGAGCAAGACTTAAAGCCTCTCTCCGCTTGCCTAACGGCAGGCTAACGCCAACGGGGAGAGGTTTGGAGAGGGGTTTGAAGAATAAGTCGCACATCGCGTTACTTTCTCTGACACAAGTTGATTTCAATCGATTGGTTTATTAAATACTTCTAAAATGTGTCGGCAAATCTGTTTGAGCTTATCCTCGATTTCACCAGAAGGCGAAGATGCGCCGACAACACTCCAGTTTTCTACCGTCGAAAGTCGCCATGCTTCACCGCGATGATCGAATCCAGCTACCTCCACACCGATCGCACGCCGAGAATTATTGATGGGATCTTGATAAAATCGGATTTGAATTAAAATACTACGACTTCGCCAAGATTTGCTGATACCAGGAAAGTGAAAGCCAATATCTATAGAATCTGGATCAACTAACTCCCTAGTTTCTGGGTCATTTTTCCAGGGTTTGAGATCAGATTTGGCATCAGGAAACTCGAATTTGAACAAATTAACTACCGTAGCAATGTTGCTGGCGAGTTCAAGGTTCGTTGCCTGTTCAGCTGCGTTCACTAAAAAACACTCCTATATTGCGTCGGCATCTTCGGGGATGTGAAGAGAGAAAAACCGCCAGAAGGCTTATATATATTGGTGTTTCAGCTTATCAAGACCTTTAAGATTTAGCAACTCTAAATCATATTTCCCTAACAATATCAGTTAACGTGAGTTCGACAAGTTTTATTTGACCTCTCCCCCAGCCCCTCTCCGACACGGAGAGGGGAGCAAAAAGCTGAATTTTTCCTTGCTCCTCCCTCTCCGAAACGGAAAGGGAGGCTGGGAGAGAGAGGTTCATCGAACTCACGTTCAGTTACTAACAGAAGCCAAAAATCGCTTCTTGTTGAGACTGACTAACACCTATTAAGTAATTGTACTTAAAAATTCCTCAAAAGCAGATGAAACTCTGCCCTTTGGAAAAAATATCAAGATTTTCTGCAAAATCCTTGGCTGACAAGAACGATTGACTGCGCTAGCGATCTAAAATGACACTGTGAATCGGTAAACCAAAAGCAATTAAGTTCAATATATGGTGCGTCAACGCTCGATTTTTTCATTTTTCCTAGTACTATTGGCCACATTCCTGATTAGTTGTGGTGGTCCTGGTGTTGCGGTGGCACCTCCGACTTACACAGCAGTACAACTTGAAAAAATTCAGGCTTATGTTCCTGAAATTCAGGCTGTGCGCGATCGCTCAGAAGAATTGACAACCCTGATTAAAAAAGGTGATTGGATCAATGTGCGTAACTTTATACATGGCCCGATAACAGAAGCAAAGCTGAATCTGACTTATGTCACTCCTAACCTTCTACCCGAAGACCAACCCAAAGCACGTCAAATAACGCGAGATTTTTTTAAAGACCTGGTTAAACTCGATAAAGCTACTAGTGCTGGCAATCCTCTAGTTGCCTTGAACCAATCCCAAGCTGCTTTCGCAGAGATTGACAAATTCCTCGATCTGCTTCCGAAAACAGAAGAAAGTTAGGAGACGCGATTAATCGCGTCTGTACAGGAGTTAAGAGTTAGGAGTTAGGAATTTTTAACTCCTAACTTCTCACTCCTCACTTGAAACACAAGTTATGAATGTAGTTATTATCGGTTGTGGTGTGGTTGGGGCTGCGATCGCATACCAACTGAGTCAAGAAAAAGGGCTAAAAATTACAGTTTGCGATCGCCAACCACCAGCACAAGCTTCCACGGGCGCTGCACTTGGCGTTTTAATGGGCGTAATCAGCCAAAAAATCAAGGGTAAAGCTTGGCAGATGCGACAAACTAGCATCCAGCGCTATGAAACCTTGATTCCTGAACTAGAAGCTTTAACAGGTCGCAAAATCCCTTTTAATCGCCAGGGAATTCTCAGTCTGGGTTTGCAAGAGGAGAATTTAGCAGCATGGGAAAAGCTTGTAGAAATTCGCCACTCTCAAGGCTGGAATTTAGAAATTTGGGACGCCGCTAAACTCCAAAATATCTGTCCTCAAGTTGCTCACAAAAAAATTACTGGTGCTGTCTATTCTCCGCAAGACCGCCAGCTTGATCCAACTGCCCTCACTTTAGCTTTAGTTGAGGCTGCCCAGCAAAATGGTGTAACTTTCAAATTTGGCGTGACTGTTTTGGATGCCCCAAACTCAACATCTGAATTTTGCCATTGCCTTGAGACTACAGAAGGAAAAATAGCCGCAGATTGGTTTGTAATTGCAGCAGGATTAGGTTCAACACCGCTAACGGCAAAATTAAATCAGATAATTGATATCCGCCCTGTACTTGGGCAAGCCTTGCAAATGCGTGTGGGGCATCTATTAGGTAATCCTGATTTCCAGCCAGCAATAACGGGTAACGATGTCCATATTGTTCCTGTGGGTGGTGGAGATTATTGGGTAGGTGCAACTGTGGAATTTCCCCGCAATGGCGATGAGATACCGCCAAATCAAGAATTGTTGGAATCTGTTAGAAAACAAGCGATCGCATTTTGCCCAGAATTAGCCACAGCAACTATTCTCCGCACTTGGTCGGGGTTACGTCCCCGTCCTGAAGGTCGTCCAGCCCCAGTTATTGGTAAGTTGCCAGGGTTTAGTAACGTCCTCCTAGCCACCGGACACTATCGCAACGGCGTTTTACTAGCACCCGCTACAGCTTATGCGATTCGTGAGATGATTATTTCTCAGGGAATGGGGGGAGCAGAGGAGCAGGGGAGCAGAGGAGCAGGGGAGCAGAGGAGCAGAGGAGCAGAGGAGCAGAGGAGCAGAGGAGCAGGGGAGCAGAAGAGAATAATAATTTCTGACAAATGACAAATGACAAATGACCAATGACAAATGACAAATGACAAATGCCCAATATAGGAAAATAACGTGTCAATAACAGAACATAAAATCAATGTAGATTCACTGGAATGGTTTTATCGGGAATCTTTACCAATCGGCAGAAGCGACTTAGCGCCTGTGTTGTTGCTACACGGCTTAGTTTCACAAAGTTACAGTTGGCGTCATATTATACCTGCTTTGGCGAATCAGGGGACAAGAGCGATCGCTCCCGATTGGATTGGTTACGGCTTTTCTGCCAAACCAGAGAAACGAGATTTTGCTTATACTCCAGATGCTTTTATCACAGCTTTAGAAGGATTTATTAAAGCTTTAGAACTTGAACATTTTTCTTTAGTTGTCCAAGGTTTTTTAGGTTCTGTAGGACTACAATATGCGTTACGTCATTCAGAACAAATTGCTAATTTAGCTATTTTAAATACACCAATTTCAACTGCTGCCAAATTACCTTGGAAAATTAAACAAATGGGTTTACCTTTGGCAGGTGAAGTCATGACCCAAGACCCCCTATTAGTTGACCGGACGCTAGAAGGTGGAAGTCGTTATCGCATAGGAGATAAAGATTTAGATATTTATCGAAAACCATTTTTGAAAACTTCTGCATCTGGTCGAAGTCTCTTAGCAAGTATTCGCAATTTACAGCTTGATTCAGCCATGACAGAAATACAATCTGGCTTTAAAGAATGGCAACAGCCAATTCTGATTCAATGGGGTATGATTGACCCTTGGCTACCTGTAGATATTGCTCAAAATTTTGCAGATTCTGTACCAAATACCGAATTAATAAAACTTAATAACGTCGGACATTATCCTCAAGAACACTACCACGAGACGATTTTAGAAGACCTTTTACCCTTTGTGCGTCGTAAAGATGCTCATTGATAATATAGCTTTGGCAAAAATCGATATTATAAAAATGAATGTCAGAATTCAGGAGTCAGAATTCAGAATCAATTAGTCGAGGATTTCCAATCACTACTAAATGGAAGATGAAGTGGCTAAATTGAAATATTCTTTACTATTAAGACTCCATCCTTTGACGGTTGGAGAATTCTGAATTCTGACTCATTTTTATTGCCATTAAAAATGGAGTGCAACCACAAGTAAAGGAGATTAGAGTTCATGGCTTATTCATGGTTTAAAGCCTTTCATATTGTTGGATTTGTAGTTTGGTTTGCTGGTTTGTTCTACTTAGTACGTCTTTTTATCTATCACGTTGAAGCGAACCTTGAACCTGAGCCAGCGCGAACGATACTGAAAAATCAGTATCAAATTATGGAAAAGCGTCTCTATTACATCATCACTAACCCAGGAATGTATGTGACGATCGCAATGGCCATTGGTTTAGTAAGCACTGAACCGGATATTTTAAAAGAAGGTTGGTTGCATATCAAACTGCTGTTTGTGGCTATTTTAATTGGCTACCATCATTACTGCGCTCGGCTGATGAAGAAATTAGCAGTAGATGAATGTCGCTGGAGTGGTCAGCAATTACGTGCTTTAAATGAAGCGCCTACAGTTATGTTAGTAGCGATCGTCCTGCTGGCTGTGTTTAAAAATAATCTACCTACAGATATCGCTGCTTGGGCTATTTTTGCCATGATTATTTTGATGGCAGTCACTATTCAACTTTACGCCAAAAAACGCAGGCAGGATAAAGAGAAGCTGACGGCGCAGATAGGGCAAGTTCCACAGGAACAAAGTTAAAAGGGCGATTAGAAACCGCAACTACACAAGGCAAAACCCACTGAGGTGGGTTTCAAACTCTCAATTTTTTTCAGTCCGGTTGCGCGGACTACCCTGTGGGAAGACGCAAAGCGTCTATGTTTGTATAGCCGTGAATTCTATTTCGCCCTAGCTCTAAATGATAACTGTGCGCCCCTACCACTAATTACTTCATCCTGGAAATGTTTTCAGTAAATCATCCCCAGGAATCACGGTAGTGTAGAAAGCATATTTGCGATTAGCGACATAACGGCGATCTTGTTTAATAATCGCCATAAACTCTCTATGTCCTTCACGGGTACGTCCCACTAAACAACCCGCACTGGCAAGGCGAATATCATTCCGTGGATAATCAAAGCCGTAGTGCTGATTCACATAAAAATTATCACCTGTATCAAGTTTGTCGCCAGTCCGTTTAAAATCTTTGTTGAAATCTCTACAAACAGTTATATCTCCAACTTGCACTAATGCTTCGTGAGGCTCTGCTGTACCGTGGGTGCCAACAGCCCAAGCTTTGTATTGCCCAAACTGAATCCTCGCTGCTCCTTTGGAATTCATCGGTTTATAAGTGTAGTAATTCCCTGGTTCTGTAGTAGCTTCCCAGTGATCTACGATTTTAGGAACACCATTTACGACTTCAATGAGAATCCGTCGATCATTAAATTCGTTGGGTGCATCATTGTTGAGAGTCCAGTCTGCATTTATACCCTCTACATAAACAATGTTGTATTCTTTTGGATTAGTGAATACCTCATAATTCTTGGAGAGCATATATTTCACAATTTTGCTGGCAATGTCATTACCAAGCTTTAAAGGGGGTTTAGGAAGATCATCTGGTTTGGTTTCAATCAGTTTCTTGGCTGTGACTGCTCCTAAAAAGCCACTCTCTTCAGTCTTTACTAATTCTTGAAATTTTTTGAGAGAGATCACAGAAACAGGGCCAAATTTCCCATCAGCTGGGGGTTCTAGCAAACCTAAGCCAATTAACAATATCTGAATCTGACGAGCTAAGTCTGCGTCATCAGCGATCGCCTCAAATCCCCATTTCTCCTCTTTTCCCAAAAAATCTTGTAGTTTCATATTGCACCTGCTTCATTGACCTATAGCTAAGTATAAACATCATGACAAAAATTGACGATGTTTAAAACTATACGCTTATCCAAAAAGCTCTACCAAAATTTTTACATTACTATAGTGACGCTAAGACGAGTAACTAACAATCGCGCAAAGGCAAGGTATTGTAGCTCTCCTAATGAGAATATTTCTTCTAAGAGGATGTTTGAAAAGTATTAGGCGAATAGAATTCGCTACTACACAAACTAAGTCCACCTCCGTGGAAAGCCTGAAAAATCAAGGGTTTTTGACCCACGGAGGTGGGTTTTGTCTGTATAGCCGCGACTTCCAGTCGCCAGGACTAGTAATAAATCCAATTCGGAATTCGCAATGACGCTCGTTCGCCTTTGGCGTCTCCCTTTGGGAGAAGAATCGCTAACGCAATGGGCTAAAGTCCCGCTCCGCTAACGCAATTAAACGCTGTATTTTAATCATAAGATTTAAGTTGAGCTTCCTTATCTAGTTTTTCAAACAACAAATATATGAGCAAATAGTAAGACTTAAACAAAATGCACCAAATAAAACGCAAAACCAGCCAATCAGTATGAGAGGGTTATAGTTATCTTGAGTGAGTGTCAGAAATTCCTGTTGAGAATCGTTTAGAAAGGCATTAATTTTGTCAGCAAGCTTTTGTGCCGATGCTTGCCAGTAGGAGGAGTTAGAAATGCGATAGTCTTTCCCATCCTTAATAACAGGACTGACATAATATTGTTTGTCTCCATCACCATTAATTGCCTTAACTTCTACGCCCATCCACAAATCTAATTCAGAATAAATTTTTACAGAGGATTCCCACCAATCTCGATTAGTCAACTGACAATTGATGTGCTTTGGTGTTCTCTCACAAGAGAAAGTTGTAATCTTCACTGGTATCGATATTAACTTGACTCCAAATGCAATAAGTAGAACACAACAAAGTAAATATATCAAGTTATGGCAATGCATTGATTTTGGCATATTTGAGATATTTTATTTCTCTGTTATGTTAATTTTTTATTGTCATTCATAACAAAACAATCATTGTAATTTTTATTACTTATTACAAGTAAATTTTATTTACGATTTTCACGCCGCCACTTACACCGCACTAAACGAATTTCATCAAAAGTGTAGCTTTCACCTAGTTGTTCTTTGATGGGAGTCAGGGAAATATCACCGAGTACTTCTAAAACTTGCCAAATTTTTTGTTGATGCTCTAAAGGTACTAATTGATTTAAATCAACTGGCTGATTTTTCTCAATTAATTTTTCTAAATGATTGCTAACTGTTGCCGGACTAAGGTTCCGCTTTTTGGCAATTTGAGCAATATTTAAACCTTGTTGATGCAATTGTAATGTCTGTAATTCGGTGTAAGAAGAAGATGAGTTGGGAGAGGATACGGAAGTAACAGATTTATTTTGCAAACCTTTTTCTTGGCGGTAGGCGCGAATTTCTGTAATAAACTTTTCGCCATATTGAGCGAGTTTATGACTACCAACACCAGAAAGTTTGGCAAATTCAGTTAAGTTTTGGGGTTGCACCTGTACCATCAATTTTAAAGTGGAATCGTGGAAGATGACGTAAGGTGGCACAGATTGCTCATCAGCTAATTGTTTACGTAGCGATCGCAACTTCTGTAATAATATTTCTGCGACTTCTGCTTTTTCGCTCCCCTGTTCCCAGGTAATCTTTTGAACTGTGGTTACAGCTAGCGAAACTGTGCGTTGTTTTCGCATTACTTCCCAACTTAAGGCATTTAGTTTTAAAACTGAGTAACCATCGCTAGTTTGTTCTATTAACCCCTGATGTAAAAGCGATCGCCCTAACATTCGCCATTCATCTACAGTTCTATCTTTACCAATACCATAAGTAGAAAGTTTATCGTGTTCGTACTGGAGAATTTTGTCTTTTTTTGCCCCTCGCAACACATCGATTATGTGTAGCATCCCAAATCTTTCTTTGCAACGCGCCACACAAGATAAAAACTTCATAGCTTCAATTGTCCAATCTTGCACGGGTTTGGGATGACGACAATTGTCACAGTTACCGCAATTCCCAGGAAACCTTTCTCCAAAATAACCCAGTTGAATCGTTCGCCGGCAATCAGTGCCTTCAGCGTAATCGATCATTTGCCGCAGTTGTTGTTTGGCAATCAACTGTTCTTGAGGATCGGTTTTTTGATCGATACTCCATTCAATTGTTTTAACATCACCAAAGCTGAAAAATATTGTACAGCGAGATGGTTCTCCGTCTCTACCTGCTCTGCCCGATTCTTGATAATAACTTTCTATATTTCTGGGCAGATCAAAGTGAACTACCAACCGCACATCGGGTTTATTAATTCCCATTCCAAAGGCGATTGTTGCCACCATCACCCGGACATCATCTCGAATAAATCGCGTTTGATTACTACTACGTTCTTCATCACTTAATCCGGCGTGATAAGGTAGAGCAATAACTTTATCATTTTGTAGTTTAAAAGTTAGTTCATCAACTTTTTTACGAGTTAAAGAATAAATAATTGTCGAACCTTCAGTTTCTCGAATTAGTTCTAATAATTCAGCGTAAGCATATTTAGTTTTAGGACGAACTTCGTAATAAAGATTTTCACGGTTAAAACTGGCAAGATGAATGCTAGGTTGCTTTAGTCCTAGTTGTTGAATGATATCACTACGGACGCGATCGGTTGCTGTAGCGGTGAGGGCGACGGTAGGAACATCAGGATAGCGTTTCCGCAGAGATTTCAACTGGCGATATTCTGGACGAAAGTCGTGTCCCCATTCAGAAACGCAGTGCGCTTCATCAATAGCGAAGCTAGAAATACCGATTTTTTCTTTAACTAAATCGAGAAATGGGAGAAACCTTTCACTGAGGAGACGTTCAGGGGCGACGTATAGTAATTTTACTTTACCACTGAGGATAGCTTCTTCCCGCGATCGCACCTTGTAAGCATTCAAACTACTATTGAGAAATGTCGCGTTAATATTATTATTTCGCAGTGCTTCTACTTGGTCTTGCATCAAAGCAATTAACGGCGACACCACCACTGTTAGTCCATTTTTCAACAACGCTGGTAGCTGAAAACACAGAGATTTCCCCCCACCAGTCGGCATCACAACCATTAAATCTCGATTTTGCAGCGCATCTTCGATAATTTGCCGTTGTCCGGGGCGGAATTGGTCGTAACCGAAGTGATATTTTAGCGCCTGTTCGAGATGGGGATACTGAAGCATAGCGATCGCTTTTTCGGTGGCTGTCTGCGTGAGTAATTATTGAAGATATCAGGATTTTAACTCACATCATCGGTAGCTTTAGTCAGAACTACGTTTCTCTGGGGCGATCGTACTTTCTTCAAGCCAACCTACAAAATCAACGATCTGCTTGCAGCAGTGCTTGTCCAAGGAATACTCTACCGCGTTCTCTAATAACCATACTTTTAATCTAAAACCCAAAATCTAAAATTCACTCAGCATCCATCTAAGCGAGAATTTGCATTTATTACTTTGCCCTTATGCCCTATCTGGGTACATTTTAGTTGTGATTCTAAAGCATCAATCTTTTGTAAAAGTGACACTCCCCACACTATAGAAATCACCAACTTGATAGTCATACCCACAAGCAAAAGTGTCACGATTGTGGCATTTTTCTTTTGTTGAGCCAGCCTTTTTTGTTGCTCAAGAAGTCGTGCTTCGACTTCTTGAGCACGTTCAGCTTCTAATGCTTGCTGCACTTCTCGCCGATCTAATTCTTCACTAGCAGCTAAAAATCGATAATCTAAGTTGCTTAAGCTTTTACCATGTGCCCAAGTTTGGGCATCAATCAAGGCTTGTCCGCGCAATAGGCGAGATTTATCCTTTTCTTCTGAGGCTACCCATGCATTGAAGGTTTCGTAGTAGGGACGCAAGTAAGCTAATTTTTTTCCAACCCATTCTAAATTGAAAACTTCTTGATAAATTCGGTTTTTTATTTGGAGAAACCCTTGCTTTTTGATCGCCAAACCAGACAGCAACAGTTCTACCTGTTCTCGACTATCGTCGGCTGGTACTTTTACTCCTTGGAGAATTTGCTGATAAATTCCTAGCAATCTGGCAGCAAATTGTTCGTTTCTGAGGATGCGATCGCGAATGGTTCGCAAATGCTCCGGTTCATCTTGCGATTCCCATTTCTCGATGATGTACGATCGCACCACATTTTCTATCCAAAATTCTTCTGTGCCAGGGGGAATTTTGAGCTTTCTACCCGTATCATCTTGAGATAAACTTACAAGTAGCCGACACAGTTTTTGGGTAAGAAATGGTTGTCCTTCTGTCCAACCTAATATTGCTTTCAAAACTTTCTGGGGATGATTGTCTTTAATATCCAGTCCCAAAGATAGTGGTTGAGCTTCTTCAAAAGTAAAACCATTTATTTGGATGGTTTTACCAAGATTAAATGGGGTAGTATGATTTCGATCTAGAATTAAGTCTGAAGGTGTCGCCACACCAAAAATTGCAAATGTAATTCGATGATATTCTGGATCAATTGCTCGTTGATTATAACAGAATCGAATCAAGTTAAAAAAGTCATCAACAGAGAAATTTAGGCTGAGAATACTATCAATTTCATCAATAAAAATAAATAGTCTTTCATTCGGAAACTTAGCTAACAGATTTTCCGAAATAAACCGACTGAGTTTCTGAACCAGAGAAATATCATTTTGTTCTTGCCACCAAGTTTTTAAATTGACTTTTCCTAACAGTTTGAAACTCAACCAGATGTCCCCGACAACTCCCTTATACCACTGTTCTGGTGTTATATTTTCACAACCAATATTAGTCATATCAACGGTGGCACATTTAAAGCCTTCTTGTTGCAAGCGGTGCTTTGTTTTTACCATAAGTGAAGATTTGCCCATTTGCCTACAGCTGAGGATGTAACAAAATTCACCCTGTTTCAAGGCTTCGTAAAGTTCCACATCTGCTCTGCGCTCAACATAGCTAGGAGCGTCACTGGTAAGCGTGCCACCAACTTGGTATCGATAATTGTTCATTTAATTTATTTTAAATTCGTTCTATATCTAAATCAAAAAACTTGTCTTGGAACAGTTGATAAAATTCATATAATAAAGTTTGTAGTAAGGACTTTAGTCCTTCTTTATATAAGCAGTAAAGTATCAGCACTAAAGTGCTTACTACAAACCTTCAGAACTAGCTGGAAAATTTACTAGAAGCATTAGCACTATTTTGCTTTCCAAACTGTTGGCTAAAATAAAGACGATATAACTCACACATGGCGCTAGCTTGATTGCCATTGAGTTGAACCAAACCCATGCTTTCTAGCTTATAAGCAGCGATCGCGTCTAACTCCACTTTTTCATCTGTTGCAATTACCTGTTGCATAGCTGTCATTAATTCTGGTTCTTTTTGCAGTAAGCTCAACAGTTCTCGTAAATGCTGACCATAAATTCCCACTGGTGTAGATGCACTTTCTAGTAATACCTCCAGTGTCATTTCCCCTTGACATAAATGATAAAATGCAAGGCTCACTAAATAGGGATGTCCTCCTACCGTTGCTTGTAGTGGTGCAAGGCGTTTTGCACCTTCGGAGTCTGCTGCACAATTTAGTCCATAACGTAATGCTAAATTCTGTACCTGTTTGAGGGTAAATGGCGGCAGCGTAATTGTTATCCCTACATTGAAAGGTGATTGATTGAGCTTGAGCGGAATATAAATTTCTGTTGTGTGAACCACCACCATCCGCAGTTTTTGCCAAGTTTGATCTTGCTTTGCTTGTTCATGCCAAAATCGCAGCATTGGCAGAAAATCTTGGGCAATATTGGGATGTTCAAAAACCCGATGGACTTCATTCAAAGCCAAAACTACAGGACTATCATGAATATATTGCAAAAGATATGCTTCAAAATAGATTTTGCAGCTTACCTTGCTGCCCATTTCCGTATCCCAAAAATCATCGAGACAGGGAAGGAGATTTAACTGCCTACTGACATTGACACAAAACCAACGCAAAAATTTATCCAGGGAAGCAAAAACGTCTTGATCAGCTTCTTGAAAGTCCAAATAGACAATTTGATAATCTTGCTCTTTAGCATAAGCAATCATCCGATTGAGCAGAGAACTTTTTCCGGTCTTTCTAGGTGCTTTGATCCGGATTAAGCAACCAGGGTGTAAAATCTCGTTACAAACAAGTTCTTCCAGGGGAGGGCGATTGATGTAAAGAGGAGAACCCAGTGCTACAGGACCGCTAGGAAATTCTATGTTGTTTGCTGAAAACAAGTCTGGAGAAACCATTTCTAAGTTAGATTCTTCGCCGAACTTTTGTTGGATCTGATTTTCCGGATCAGCTATCTCGTATTCCAGGTGTTTTTTCAAGGCTAAATGCAAATTTTTTTTCGTTACTCTTTTTCCAAGTGCAATGGAAAGGTCTTGCCATAACTCAGAGCCAACTTCCTTGATGTAATTGTTACCGTAGCCTGATGCCTCTGCCATTTCACCGTAAGTTTTGCCCAACCATGATTGATAAAGCACAAACCACTGAATTGAACCGAGAGGTTTGTCTTGCAGAATTTTTTTTACAGATTCTAGAAGCTCATCCACTGCGTATAAATTGTTAAACAGCTAGGAAATTTACTTATACTTTTTTGACTAGTAATAATATACATCTGAATACATCTGAAAAAATACTTGAAAACAGAAAAAGTCAAGATTGGATTGATACAATTTTCAGTTTTATTAATCCATCACAATAATTATTATATTTATATTATTTTTTAATATTATTTGTATAATTATACATTTTTATTTCCAAGATTAGTCTCTGTTACTTAGAGTCCGAGGTTCGTTCAGCCTAATACAGCTTTGAAAAGCTGGTGATAATCATAGCTCACTGGTGTGAGATCCTAGAGACAGTCAATGGAGTGCGAACAGAATGGAACAACATCAGAAGCCAACGGTTGTAATTACGGGTGCCTCTTCGGGGGTGGGTCTGTATGCTGCAAAAGCTCTTGCTGAAAGGGGATGGTATGTGGTGCTGGCCTGTCGGGATTTAGCAAAGGCACAAAAAGCTGCCCAAGCTGTGGAAATCCCTTACAACAGTTATACCAGTATACATATCGACCTTGGCTCCTTAGAAAGTGTTCGACAGTTTGTGAAGAACTTCCGAGCCAGTGGAAAGTCCCTAGATGCTTTGGTATGCAACGCCGCAATTTATATGCCCTTAATTAAGGAGCCGTTACGCAGTCCAGAAGGTTACGAGTTAACTGTCACTACCAATCATCTGGGTCATTTCCTCTTGTGCAACTTGATGCTAGAGGATCTGAAGAAGTCATCTTTAGAGCCAAGGCTGGTTATTTTAGGAACCGTCACGCACAATCCAGACGAACTAGGTGGGAAGATTCCACCCCGTCCAGATTTGGGCGAACTAAATGGCTTTGCAGAAGGGTTTAAAGAGCCGATCGCAATGATTGATGGCAAGAAATTTGAGCCAGTCAAAGCTTACAAAGACAGTAAGGTTTGCAACGTGCTAACTATGCGGGAACTGCATGAGCGCTATCACGAGTCAACCGGTATCGTCTTTAATTCTCTCTATCCGGGATGTGTTGCAGAAACGCCGCTATTTAGAAACCACTATCCTCTGTTTCAGAAAATCTTCCCCTTATTCCAGAAGTACATCACTGGAGGATATGTGTCTCAAGAGTTGGCGGGAGAAAGGGTTGCAGCCGTGGTTGCCGATCCTGAGTATAATCAATCCGGTGTCTATTGGAGTTGGGGAAATCGCCAGAAAAAAGATGGCAAATCTTTTGTGCAAAAAGTCTCTCCTCAAGCCCGCGATGACGACAAAGGCGATCGCATGTGGGAACTAAGCGCAAAGTTAGTTGGGCTTGCATGATGACACAGGAATTAGTGTTACCTTGTGCATGATTTATCGATTCATCAATCCACTTTTTTGAATTGGCATCATGTACAAGTAAAGAATAGTTGAGGTGATTATTTAAGTCACCTCTGACTTTATTGATATATTTTATTTTGCGATTTGCAGTGTTTAGTAATTAAACTAAATTGGCTTTATATAAATAGAGTAGAAAATTCAAGATATTTGCTGAGGCTATATTAATTAAAAAAAAGCGAAGCTAGGGAACTTGGCGATCGCATTTTTACATAGCAAGAAAAATAGCGATCGCACTTGGGGCGTCTACCAACGCCTGATTTCCCTTGTGATTCTTATCTATTAGGAAAAACGGTTATGCCAGCAGAAGAAGCATCGATTATCCTTGTCAAAGATATCAATACTAAAGGAGCTTCGTCTTCCCCCAGATTTTTTATAAATGTCAACGGCACGCTGTACTTTGTTGCTACCGACAGCAGTGGGGGCTACGAACTGTGGAAGAGTGATGGCACTGAGGCTGGTACTGTCCGCGTCAAGGATATCTTCTCTGGCACTAGTGAATCTAGCCCGTCATATCTGACGAATATCGACGGCACGCTATACTTCAATGCTACCGACAGTAGTGGGGGGAGTGAGCTGTGGAAGAGTGATGGCACTGAGGCTGGTACCGTCCGCATTAAGGATATTAATA
>NZ_JBDNJQ010000161.1:0-19399 GCF_051172895.1 Nostoc sp. CALU 1950
GGGGGGATCAAAAGTGCCTAAAGTTACAGAGAGAAACTTTTCAAACATCCTCTTACATCGTAAAGATATTTATCGATATTTTCCAAAGTAAGTCAAATTAGTTATTTTGTGGAATTTTAGCGATCGCTCTTTTTGACGAACCACAGAGGCGCAGAGAACACAGAGGAAAAAGAGAACGAGAGACGCACTCGCATTTGCCTACGCACTGTGGAGATTTTTTAGGCGATCGCTTATTATAATTTCACTAGCATTAGTAATATAAGTTGCTTTATGAATTAATATGGAAACTAAAGAAATTCTCCAAGCACTACCAAACCTGAGCATAAGCGATCGCCTGAAGATAGCTGAATCAGCCCTGCAATTAGTTCTTCAAGAAAAACACTCACTTACCAAAGATGAGCAAAAACGCCAATTAACACTAGCGGCAGTGACAGCTATTGCAGATTATGCACCTGGTAGTGAATTAGATATATTCTCTGACTTAGAGGGAGAAGACTTTTCCGACTATCCAGATTAAGACTTCCACAACTCAGGAAATTATGTACAGAGGTGAAGTCTGGTTGGTTAATTTAGATCCAACAGTAGGGACAGAAATTAGCAAAAAACGTCCTTGTATCATAGTCAATGATGATGCTATTGGGATTTTGCCTTTGAAGGTTATTGTCCCAGTTACAGATTGGAAAGAAAGATATGCTGTTAGACCTTGGATGGTGCGACTGGAACCAAGCACAGAGAACAGTTTAGCTAAAGTTTCTGGTGTAGATACTTTTCAAATACGTTCAGTTTCAGAAATAAGATTAGTCAGAAAACTAGGTCAACTCTCCGACTCAGAAATGCAACTTCTTTCTCAAGCATTAGCTGTTGTCTTAAATATTGCTTACCCAACACTTTAGCGATCGCTTTTTTTTACGAACCACAGAGGCGCAGAGAACACAGAGAAAGAAGAGAGCGATCGCACACTGGAGATTTTGCAGGCGATCGCTCTTTTTAACGAACCACAGAGGCGCAAAGAACACAGAGGAATAGTGATCGCACCGTGGAGATTTAGCGATCGCTCTTTTTAACGAACCACAGAGGCGCAGAGAACACAGAGTCAGAAGAGAGCGATCGCACGCTGAAGATTTTGCAGGCGATCGCACTTTTTAACGAACCACTCCAGGTGCAGAGAACATGAGGAAGAAGAAATAACAGGCGATTGCTTGGCGAAGAGTTTATTAGGTGATTGTTTTTACGTAAATGTACTCAGGCTAGCTTTAAGCTATCGCAGAGGCATAGAGAGAAGTCTGAGCAGAGGCTTCCTTAAATCAGAAGTTCAGTGGAAGACAAAAATAATCTTTTTTTGACATTATCTACTGAACTAATGACAGTAAATCTGCTATAATTAAATGATTAAGTACACGTCACCCGAAAAAAGATTGGAAATCAAAATTGTGATCTTATTAGACACTGTTCATTCCAAAAGTTAATTTCTTACCTGGTTTATGGGAACGTGTATTTAGATTAAAATCTATTATTTTATATAAAAAATGACTAAAAATACTGTTACTTCATTGGTTTCAAAAAGAATCAGAAAAATTTATCTTGTGGTTAAACGCGAGGCAGTTTGGAAAAAGGCTATGCCTGTTACAGGCTTAAATCCAGATATCTGGCGGCAAGACCAATGTGGAGCATTGATTTATAAAAATGAATATGGAAATCGTCGATCCCTTTATGGATGGGAGATTGACCATATAACACCAGAATCTAAGGGAGGTAAAGATCGCCTATCAAACTGGCGTCCTCTCCAATGGCACAACAATGCTAGTAGGCAAGCAGGACGACTGACTTGCCCAATTAAATCTTTGGTGTAGACAAAGTTTAATACTCTTAATCTTTAACTAAAAAACTTGCCTTAGGAATATCAAACCCTCAAGGCAAGCTAGCTAACTCTCTAATTTTTTCTTTACTTTACGCCCTTATCTACAAGACGCTCCGCGAAGGCATCTTCGCGGTTCATTCCTCTTAAAGTTGCTTCACTTCCGAAACCAACTTCGCCACCATATCCTTAGCACTACCAAAAAGCATCGTAGTTTTATCCTTGTAGAACAACTCATTATCTACACCGGCAAAACCCGTACTCATCCCGCGCTTAATTACAATCGTCTGCTTCGCCCGATCTACTTCCAAAATCGGCATACCATAAATCGGGCTATTTGTATCACTCCGCGCCGCCGGATTTACTACATCATTTGCCCCAATTACTAAAGCCACATCCGCTTGATCGAACTGGGGATTAATATCATCCATGTCGTACAACTGGGTATAAGGCACATTTGCCTCCGCCAGCAACACATTCATGTGCCCCGGCATTCTCCCAGCAACGGGGTGAATGGCATACTTGACATCAACGCCCATTTTTTCTAACTGATCTGACAATTCCCGGACGCTATGTTGCGCTTGGGCTACTGCCATACCATAACCGGGAACAATTACCACAGAACGGGCATAACCCAACATCATCGCCCCTTCTTCAGGATCGATACTGCGGACGCTTTGATCGGTTGCACCACCACTAGCAGCACCACCTGAACTAGAACCTGTACCAAAAGCGCTGAACAGCACACTAAATAAGGAGCGGTTCATCGCCTTACACATAATTTCGGTGAGGATTAAGCCAGATGCTCCTACCAAAGCACCAGCGATGATTAACATATTGTTCATCACCACGAATCCAGCCGCCGCCGCCGCCACACCTGACAAGGAGTTCAACAGCGAAATTACTACTGGCATATCGCCGCCACCAATTGGGATGACGAACATCACGCCCAGCACCAATGAAACGCCAACCACTCCCAAGAATATGGGTAAACTATCTGGTGTGATGATTAAGTAGGCACTACCTACTATATAAGCACCCAGAAGCAAGAGGTTAAATGGTTGCTGGAATGGAAATGTAATCGGGGAACCGCTAATTAAACCTTGCAATTTGGCAAAGGCGAGAAAACTACCTGTAAAGGTAACACCACCGATTAACACATCCAACAGCATGGAAATGTTCACATCAAGAGGTATCGCTTGAGAACTATCTAACAACCGCCAGAATTCGGCAACGGCTACTAATGCAGAAGCCGCACCGCCCAAACCGTTGAGTAAACCCACCATTTGGGGCATTTCGGTCATTTGGACTTTGTAGGCAACGATCGCACCAATTCCCGATCCAATCGCCAAGCCTAACAATATCATCTGATAGTTCAACACATGCTGATCGAGCATTGTTGCTGCGATCGCCAGTAGCATCCCTACAGCCGCTACAATATTACCGTTTCTCGCTGTAGCAGGTGATCCCAGCTTTTTCAAGCCCAGAATGAATAACGATGCAGCGACTAAATACGTCAGCTGAATGCCAGTTGGTAAAAAGTCGCTCACGCCTTAATCTCCTTCTTCTTGAACATTTGCAACATTCTGTCTGTCACTAAAAAACCACCCACAACGTTGATTGTCGCCAGTATTACAGCAATCAAACCGAGAATTACTGACACGCTTGTGTCTTTTGCACCAGCAGCTACTATTGCTCCAAGTACCGCAATCCCAGAAATAGCGTTTGAGCCTGACATTAAGGGTGTGTGTAGAGTCGGTGGTATTTTGTTGATGACTTCAAAACCGATAAAAGATGCCAAAACAAATACAAACAAAGCAGCAAGTAATGCCTCTGTCATGAAATCAAAACTCCTTGTGTTAATTTAGGCTACTAGCCTGCTCCAACGCCGCTCAAAGCTTGTAGCGCATCCCGCACTCGTTGATTGCGAATTTCACCAGCGTGGGTAACGCAAGCTGCATCAACGATGTCGTCGCTAAAGTCCACCTGTAAAGCTTTGTCTTTAATTAGCAATTGCATCAACGAAGTTACGTTTTTGGCATACAATTGGCTGGCGTGAATTGGCATCGATGATGGGAGATTGATGGGGCCGATAATTGTCACACCGTTCCACACAATATCTTTACCTGGTTCAGTGCAGGCGCAGTTACCACCCTGTTCAGCAGCCAAATCCACAATCACTGAACCTGGTTTCATTTGTGCCACCATTTCTTCTGTGACGAGGCGTGGTGCTTGTCTCCCAGGTACTTGAGCGGTGGTAATCACCACATCAGAATTTTTGATGTGTTCAGCGACAACTTCCTGGGTGCGTTGTTTGCTAGCCTCAGAAATTTCCTTGGCGTAACCGCCAGCAGCAACAGTTTCTTCGTCTAATTTGACTTCAACAAATTTTGCCCCTAAGCTTTGCACTTCTTCTTTGACGGCGGGACGAATATCAAAGGCTTCTACCACTGCTCCTAAACGTCTAGCGGTGGCGATCGCTTGCAATCCAGCTACACCAGCGCCCATAATAAATACTTTCGCTGGAGCGATCGTACCTGCGGCTGTGGTTAACATCGGGAAATATTTCGGTAATGCAGCTGCCGCAATTAGTACTGCTTTGTAACCTGCTAATGAAGCTTGCGAGGACAAAGCATCCATACTTTGCGCCCTGGTAGTACGGGGAATCATCTCCATACTCAAAGCTGTGACTTTCCGATTTGCCAGTTGCTGCGCTACAACAGGATTTCCCAGAGGATTGAGGAAGCTGACTAATACAGCCCCTTCCTTTAATAAATCAATTTCTGAGCGTCCATCTTCTCGTTCTTGCGGTGGGCTGACTTTCAGCAGAATATCTGTTTCGCCCCATAATTTGGCAGTATCGCTGATTATTGTGGCTCCTGCGGTTTCATAGGCAGAATCACTGAAAAATGATCGCTCTCCTGCACCTGCTTCTACCCAAACTTCCAAACCTTGTTTTACCAATCGGGTAACTGTGTCAGGAATTAATGCCACACGACGTTCACAAACTTCAATTTCTTTAGCAACTGCTATTCTCATGAAATCTCCTGAAGATAAATACCTAATCTCTGCCAAGTAAGCGGTTGTCCAGATGAGGCGTGTCCCGCACTCATAGTACTTAGGCAGGAACATCAGCCATGAATTTTACTTGTAGATTGAACCTTGAAACTTTCCTCTCCCACTCTTAGCTCTCCAGGCAAAGCCTGACTTTGCCGTTCGCAGATGTCATATTTTCAGATAGTTGCAAACAGGGTTACGTATTGCACATCCTAAATTGATTCCCAAATTTTGCATCTTTATCTTCAGCTTATTTTCGGGATTGAGAAATTTTGGTATTCCTTTCTTATAGAGTAATATTGACCGAATTTTGAAAGCTTTATAATTTCCCAATCAAATTTTAATGATTACGACTTCGATTCCAACTTATTTTAATCAATTTAGCCCAAGTTAACTGGCGATCGCTGATGGCAAGGCTCAATTTTTATAACAAAATTATCAAATTTAGATACACTTATACATATTTGGAAATACAATCTAATCCCAACTGTGTTTCTATCTAGTTAAAATTTGACCAACTTAGTAATCAAATCAGGACTCTGCAAGGGTAATGAAGTATATTCAATAATATGTTAAATTTACTACTAAGTAGTTTTACCGCCGCCCCCAATTTCAGGGAAGATGGCACTTTTTGTTGAAATCCAACGTCCATTGTCAGGAAGTCAGTAGTAAAGTTTAGTAAAGAATACTAACACAGAGTTATTTAGATAACAGATTTATATTTTGGTAGAGGAAGCCTGATTATGCGACGTTTACTTTCTGCTTTAGCCGTGACTAGCTTTGTGGTTACTGGATTACCAGCCTTGACTTGGGCGCAAAGTTTACCCGGATTTACGCTGTTTAGCGGCGTCAAAGCCGAAAACCAATTGCCCTTTCGGTTAGATTTTGGTGGGCAAGCTAATGGTTGGGATCGTTACATACTGAGAATCCCAGCCAAAAGAATGAAGTTGGCAGTTGGTCAATTTGCCATTAACTACCCTGATTATTACAAAGGAACTTTTGACCAGAAAAAAATTGAAGTCCGAGTCAAAGGTAAAGCAGTTCCGCTTTCTGAGGTGAAGTGGGACAAAGAAGGTAAACTGATTAATATTTTTCCCCAAGAGCCTGTACCAGCAGGTAGCCCAGTTGAGGTAGTCTTATCCAACGTGAAAAACCCATCCTTCGGCGGAGTTTACTATTTTAATTGTCAAGTGCTATCCCCTGGCGATGTGCCACTACTGCGCTACATGGGAACATGGATTTTGAGCATCAATTAAGAGTGGGGAGTGAAGAAGGGAATAGGTTACAGATTATTCCCTATCATCTCTCCCCTAATCCCAATTCCCAATTCAATGATAAAGTGATAAAATTAGAGATTGTGAGTTTTTATAAAAATCACCTAAGAGGAGAACAGTATGAAAAGAACACTGGGCGGCACTAGCCGTAAGAGAAAAAGAACCTCTGGTTTTCGCGCTAGGATGCGGACACCAGACGGCAGAAACGTGATTAGCGCCAGAAGAAGAAAGGGACGTCACCGTCTGGCCGTTTAGGGCATATCAAGCTAAAAGAGCATCTGTGGCTTTGCCCAAAGCAAATCGGCTAAAATCCCGAAAGGATTTCCAGGCAGTTTTCCGGGAAGGAATTCGGCGTCACGGCTCTTACTTGACATTAAGAGCCTTAAAACCGTTGTGTTCATCAAAACCTTCTTTGGACACTGCCACCCAGACTACACAAATAATTGACTCAGCACATCTTGTCAGCACGCGGATTGGCATTTCCATAAGTACAAAAGTCAGCAAAAGGGCAGTGGTTCGCAACCGCATCAAACGGCAAATTAACGCTGCTTTACACAATTTGCTGCCCAAATTATCACCAGGATGGCGGCTAGTGGTCATTGTCAAACCCACAGCAGCAGAATCTAAGTGCGTAAGCCCACAATTTCTGCAAGAATTAGAGCAGTTGTTGGCACAAGCCGAGGTGTTCGATGGGAATTCGTGAAGACGTATATTATGAAGGTGGTCCCCATATTGGGGATTTAATTGTCAACCTGCTAATCGGGCTAACCATTGTCGGGATACCGTTAACAGTCGGGGCAATTGTCAGGGCATTGTGGCTGCGTTTCCGCATCACCGATCGCCGAATTACAGTAACGGGAGGTTGGCAAGGGCGCGATCGCACTGACGTAGTTTACTCAGAAATTGTCAAAATCGTCAAAGTTCCCCGTGGCATTGGCTTGTGGGGAGATATGGCGATAACGCTCAGAAACGGCAGTCGTCTTGAATTGCGTGCAATTCCCAATTTTCGGGAAGTCTATGACTACATTAACGAAAGAATTGCTGCGAAAAATCCCGAATTTAGCGCTACTGCCAACAAGTGATGGGAGTAGAGAGAGCAGGGGGAGATGACCCAATGCCCACTGCCCCATGCCCAATTCCCTATTTGAATGTGCGGCTATCCGTAGCGAAAGATAGTCGCCGACAAATCATGATTTAGATAAATTAGATTCAGTTTACAGTACCTCAGGTTGAATTCAGAATAATGGATTTTGGTATCGGCTTTCTCTCGAACAACGTGATGCTGCCAATCATAGATTTTTTCTATGGTATTGTGCCTAGCTACGGATTAGCGATCGTTGCTTTGACCTTGATAGTCCGCTTCGCGCTCTATCCCCTGAGTGCTGGCTCAATTCGCAACATGCGGAAGATGCGAATTGTACAACCTCTGATGCAGAAGCGGATGGCAGAAATCAAAGAGCGCTATAAGGATGAACCGCAAAAGCAGCAAGAGGAAATGGTTAATGTCCAAAAAGAATTTGGCAACCCTTTGGCAGGCTGTTTTCCATTACTAGTGCAAATGCCGGTCTTGTTTGCGCTGTTCGCCACTTTGCGGGGTTCGCCTTTTGCAAGTGCGAACTACAGCGTTAACCTGCAAATCTTTCCCGCAGAACAAATCGAACAAATTCAACCGCAAGCCTTTGCTACTGCTCCTCAAAATATTTACGTTGCAGATGGGGAACACGTTAAAGTAGCTGCAATCATTCCCAGCGGAACCAAACTAGCGGTGGGAGAACAAACCAAGATACAGTATCAGACTGTTGAGGGTAAACCATTTCAGGTTCTTTTAGCAGAACACCCAGAAAATAAGCTGATTCCTGATTGGAAAATTACCAAAGGTGAAGATAGGGTAAAAATTGATGCTGATGGCAATGTAGAAGCCTTGCAACCAGGAGAAGTGACTATCCAAGGAACAATTCCTGGATTAGCAGCAGAAAAAGGTTTTCTATTCATTGATGCTTTAGGCAGGGTTGGCGCACAAGATCCAGATGGCACAATCCACTGGGATATCGTCGCCATGATTGTCTTCTTTGGGATCAGCCTTTATGTTAGCCAAATGCTTTCCGGGCAAAATTCCAGTGGTGGCAATCCGCAGCAAGATACAGTTAACAAAATCACCCCAGTCATCTTTTCTGGAATGTTTTTGTTCTTTCCCCTACCAGCTGGGGTGCTGATGTATATGGTGATTGGCAATATTTTCCAAACCGCACAAACTTATCTTCTCTCCCGCGAACCTCTACCAGAAGAACTGCAAAAAATTGTAGAAACCCAGGAAAAGGAAGCAGTAGTCACAGAACAAAAGGCATTGCCCTTTGAACCAAAAAGTCCTAAGAAAAAGGCGACAGGGGGATCATGAGCGACATTGCGATGCAGCGAGGTCAGCAGTGGTTAAAAACCCTGCTGGAACTCACTGGAATACCTGCTGAGATTCAGGGTCATTTAGAAACTGCCCAATCTCAAGATAGCGATTCCCCAGAACCAGATAACTACTGGTTGACAATTGACCAAACAAATTTAACCTCAGAACAAATCCAAGTATTAATTGGTGTCGATGGTTCTGTGTTAGATGCGATGCAGTATCTAGCAAATTCAGTTTTAAACCTGAGCCAACCCCCAGAAGAACAAGCCTCTTACACCATTGAGTTGAATGGCTACCGGGTTAAAAGAGAAGCCGAAATTCGCGCATTAGCAGAAGCAGCAGCCGATGAAGTGCGCTTTTCTGGTAAAGAAGTGGAAATCAAATCTCTTAGTTCTGCTGAAAGGCGACAAATCCATACATTCTTGAAGGAATTTGGAGATTTGGAAACCTTCAGTCGCGGTAAAGAGCCGCATCGTCATCTAGTTGTGCGACCAGCTTCGTTGGAAGAAGTTAGGGGTTAGGAGTTAGAAGTTAGGAGTTAATTGAAAGCTCATGACTATATAATTTCAAAATTTCTCTTGTTCCTAAAAGCTAAAATAAAGATGTAGCATCAGTACAACTACTGCTAATAAATGTTAATTTTAGTGAGCATATCTCACAAAATCCTATGGACGCAATTTATATTCCGCAGCTAATTAGAGCATCGGAGCGGACAGAGGAAGTTCAGGTTAATGAATTTCTGCCTGGTCTGGAAACGTTGACACCAGTTCGTGGCCATGTGCGCGTGCAGCATAATGGCACTTACCTGGAAGTGTCCAGTCAGGCAGAAACAATTATTACTTGTACCTGCAACCGCTGCTTGCAGCAATACAATCGCCGCTTAGGGATTGATACGAAAGAAATCATCTGGTTAGACGAAACTGCAAATCAGCTAAATGACTTGCCCTTAGAAAGGGAAGTAGTTATGGAAGAGTTGCTGGAAAGCTTACCGCCTGATGGTTATTTTTATCCCAACGAATGGCTGTATGAACAGATGTGCTTGGCAGTACCCCAGCGGCAGTTATGCGATCGCAATTGTCCAGGTATTCCTGCAATTACTGTTGATAGTTCTGATAGTCCTGATAGTTCTGAAACTCCAGTTGATAACCGTTGGGCTTCTCTGGAAGCTTTGAAAAAGCAACTTCCGGGACAGTAAGACGGGTTACGCCGCAACACTTGTTCATTTTAAGTCTTACAACTTATGCAGTAGTTTACTAAGCTAGTCTATGACGTTTACATGGAAACCCGGCTTCTCTAAGAGACCGGGTTTCTTCGGTTTTATATACTTGGCAAAAAAAGTTAAATTGCGAATAATAGAATTAACTAAGTCAATAAATAATACAAAATGTTTATTAAGAAACTGGAAGTATTTAACTATAAGTCATATCTCGACTCTGGGGTAATGGAATTTTCACCAGGTATTAATATTATTGTTGGGCGAAATAATGCAGGTAAAACATCTTTACTTGAAGTGCTCTCACTGGATTTTGATAATTATCCTCATAGAAGTATAAAAACATTACCAAATAAGGTTTCTATAATAAAAGAAAATAAATCTAAAGTAGAAATTATTTGGCAGATTAAGAC
This sequence comes from Nostoc sp. CALU 1950, assembly GCF_051172895.1. Lineage (NCBI taxonomy): Bacteria > Bacillati > Cyanobacteriota > Cyanophyceae > Nostocales > Nostocaceae > Nostoc > Nostoc sp. CALU 1950. Next base: position 10,211 of record NZ_JBDNJQ010000161.1, read on the forward strand.
GGAAGAAGTCCGAAACTTTATAAAAGATTGGTCTCCTAATATTGGAATACCTGCACCCAGAAAAGTGTCTTTTATTGGCCGTGAAAATCACCAACAAGATGATCAACCACTAGATCAAGAAGACTATTATGATAGATTGATGGAATATGTAAGTGAAGCATTAAGCAACTTTAAAAATAAATTAAAAAATCAAAAATTATTGGAAATAAAAATATCTTTATATTCTAATAGAGCAATGGATGATATTAGTTTAAAAAAGTTACTTAATTTTGAGTCATTTGAAGCAAAATTTAATAGTAAATGTTTCTATAGAATTGAATATAATAAATTGGAAGAAATTTCGCTATCATTAGATGTCGAAACACAAGAAGATGATGCTTCTATAGTAAAACCTCGTCAGTATGAAGCAGAAATATATGAAAGTATAGGTTACAAGATATTCAAAATATTTTTAAGTCGGATTTATAGATTTAAAGCTGAACGATTAAACGTTGCTATTTGCAAATTTGAAAATAATACTGAACTCAAATCAGATGCTTCAAATTTGGCTGAGGCAATATGTATATTGCAAGGCAAGAACCCAGATATGTTTGCTCAATTTAATAAATTAGTTTCACAAATTTTAGATGAAATAAAGTGGATTTCTGTATTACCTAAAGATAATTTAAATGTTGAAATTATAGTTTGGACTACTAAAAATCTTCGCAGGGATGATTTATCAATTTCCCTCTCATTATGTGGAAGTGGAGTTAGCCAGATACTAGCAATTATTTACATTTTAGTTTCCTCAGATGATCCAAGAACCATAATTATTGATGAACCACAATCATTTTTACATCCAGGTGCAGCTAAAAAACTTATAGAAACTCTTAAACAATTTCCACAACACCAATATTTTATTGCTACTCATTCACCAGATATTATCACAACTGCTAATCCTTCTAATATTGTAAAGCTCCAATATCAGGATAGTGAAACAAAAACATCAGTAATAAATACAAAAGAGATAGAATCACAAAACAAAATTTTAGCTGAACTTGGGGTTAAGTTATCCGACGTTTTTGGTGCTGATAGTATTCTCTGGGTAGAAGGACAAACTGAGGAGAAATGTTTTCCAATGATATTGGAGAAAGTGGCAAAAAGAAGATTAATGGGTATAAAAATTTTATCTGTCAATAGCACTGATGCTCTTTTGGATGGAAAACGGTCTGACCTTGTTTTTGATATTTACAAAAAACTCACAACGGGAGCAAGCCTGTTTCCACCAGCCGTTGGATTTATATTCGATAGAGAAAGTAAAACAGAAACAAAGATTCAAGAACTAGAGAAAAGAGGTGTGACCTTTTTACGCCTACCTATGTATGAAAATTATCTACTTGATCCTGAAGCTATATCGATCACAATTAATGAAGAAGCTAAATGGCTAGAAACACCTATCAGCCTTACTCAGGCTCAGGAATATCTTGACAAAATTAAAGAGGAAAAATCCTATCTGCTTCAAGGTGTAAAAAGAGAAGAAGTTTTAGAGAATAATTGGTTATCTAAGATTCACGGTGCAAATATACTTGAAAGTATGTTTCAAGAATTATGTGACAATAAATTGGAATTTAGAAAAACTAAACATTCTTATAAACTTACAGAATGGCTAGTTGAAAATAAACCTGATTTATTGTCTGAACTGGCTGAAGAATTAGAAAATACCTTACATAAAAGTCACTAATTATTTTTATACTCATTATCTAATTATGTTTACCATAACAGAGCGAGCGCTCACTCTTGATGAATATCTCACATGGAGCGATCGCACTGGCAACCGCTATGAATTGGTAGATATTGGTTTTTTAGTTGTTAGAGGCGATACAAACCTGAACAATGAGAGAATAACAAATAACCAAAGCCAAATATGAACTTCCGTGAAGAGTTTAAACTGCTGATACGCGCCCGCTACCCTTTGATTTATATTCCCACTTATGAGGAAGAACGGGTAGAAGCAGCTATCCGGGAAGAAGCAACCAACCAGGGTAATCGCCCAGTGTATACTTGGGATTTTGTCGATGGCTACCAAGGAAACCCCAATGATGTTGGGTTTGGGCGACGTAACCCGTTGCAAGCTTTAGAATTTATCGAAAAATTACCAGCTTCCGCGCCTGCGGTATTGATTCTCCGAGATTATCATCGCTTTTTAGATGATGTAGCGATCGCCCGCAAACTCCGTAATCTGTCCAGACTCCTCAAGTCGCAACCAAAAAATATCGTATTACTCTCACCACGCATCGCTATCCCTGACGACTTAACCGAAGTGCTGACAGTCGTCGAGTTTCCCTTACCCGCCGCCCCAGAAATTAAAACTGAGGTAGAACGCTTACTACAAAGTACTGGTAACTCCCTTTCTGGCAAAGTTTTAGATGACTTAGTGCGCTCTTGTCAAGGACTTTCGATGGAAAGGATTCGCCGGGTTTTGGCAAAAGCGATCGCAACCCACGGTGAATTGCAACCAGAAGACGTGGATCTGGTTTTGGAAGAAAAGCGCCAAACTATCCGCCAAACCCAAATCCTGGACTTCTACCCCGCCACTGAGCAAATTTCTGATATCGGTGGACTGGATAACTTGAAAGATTGGCTGATTCGTCGGGGAGGCTCATTTACAGATAAGGCGCGACAGTACGGATTACCGCACCCCCGTGGGTTAATGTTGGTGGGTATTCAGGGAACTGGTAAATCCTTAACGGCAAAAGCGATTGCTCATCACTGGCATTTACCCTTGTTACGTCTAGATGTGGGAAGGTTATTTGGTGGTTTGGTGGGTGAGTCAGAATCTCGGACTCGCCAAATGATCCAAGTAGCTGAAGCCCTCGCACCCTGTATTTTGTGGATTGATGAAATAGATAAAGCCTTTGCTGGACTTGGTAGCAAAGGTGATGCCGGAACAGCCAGCCGTGTGTTTGGCACTTTTATTAACTGGCTAGCTGAAAAAAGCTCACCTGTGTTTGTCGTCGCCACCGCCAACGACATCCAAGCTTTACCGCCGGAAATGCTCCGCAAAGGGCGATTTGATGAAATTTTCTTTGTGGGATTGCCCACTCAAGAAGAAAGAAAAGCAATTTATGATGTTCATTTATCCCGACTGCGCCCCCATAACTTGAAAAGTTATGACATCGAAAGATTAGCTTATGAAACGCCTGATTTTTCTGGGGCAGAGATTGAGCAAACTTTAATTGAAGCAATGCATATTGGATTTAGCCAAAACCGCGACTTTGCTACGGATGATATTTTAGAAGCAGCAAGTCAGATCATACCCTTGGCGCGAACTGCCGTAGAGCAAATTCAGCAACTTCAAGAGTGGGCTGCTGCTGGGAGAGCGCGTTTAGCATCGAAACACAATCCTTTAAGCGAACGCCTCCGGCGGACTACATAAAGACATTCAGCAGTCGCTACAATAATGAGTTAGTCAAAAGTCCCTAGTCAATAGTTAATGATGAATTATTATGGACTTTTGATTCTTATACGGATAGGTTACATTGCTTCTCTACTCGTAAATCTTGAGAGCCAGATCAACGTCACTCCCCTTAATGGGTAAAATACGCACGTGACTGGCTCACCTTGACCAAATAATTACTAATTCGTAATTAAGAAGGTACAAGCCCCTTATCAGTGCAACTACGAATTACGAATTATGTTGATCCTTGACTCTTAATAATCAGGTTTTAACTATGTTGTCTGGCTTAACAAAGTTTATCCTTGGGTTTTTCTTAGCGATCGCTGTCTTAATCGGTGGCGGTGCTGCAATTGCCCTCTATTTTATGAATCGCACCGGCATACCCCCTGCCAAACCGGTTTATTCCAACGATAGTCCCTCGGTAAAAGCCCAAGCTCCCAAAGCAACTCAGGCTCAATTGTCTCCAAGCTCAACTTCTACTCCCACAGAATCGCCTAAAGCTACCCCAACAGCAAAACCATTGCCATCAGGAGCTTACCGAGGGCGTGTTACTTGGGCTGATGGCTTGAGTTTGCGATCGCAACCAAATCAAGAAGCTGAACGGATTGGTGGGGTTGCTTTTAATCAAAAAATTATTGTCTTGGAAGAAAGCGGGGATAAAGGCTGGCAAAAGATTCGTTTAGAAGGTAGCGAACAAGAAGGTTGGGTGAAAGCAGGTAATACTGAAAAAGTTGATGAATAATTATGTATGGGGAATGGGGAATGGGGAATGGGGCATTGGGCATGGGGCAAAACAGTTCCGAGCCAAGAAGCGAGATTTCTCACTCAGCACTACTACTCCCCACTCCCCAGGACAATTACTTGTAAAGAATCATACGAAAAGTAATTATTACACAGAGAAAGTAGTATACTTTTTTATAGTAATCAATTTAAAAAAAGCAAGTGAAAACAGGGGTAGATAGCTATTTAATCAAGCTCGCCTCAGTCTACGAGGCATCCGAAAGCATCAAGGTTGTTCCTATCGTAGTTAATTTCAAATTTTTAAATTGGAAAAGGTTATCTACTGGTGCTGCAATACGTCTTTTGTCTGTGGCACTGATTACGGGGCTTCTGAGTATCGCTGGGCAAGCTTTAGCACTTCAGAAAATCGGAAGTAATGGCGCTGAAGTTACCAGTAACCAGAGATGTTTAAAAAAATTAGGCTACTTTAACGGCCCGGTAACAGGTAAGTTTGCTAGCCTGACTCAAAATGCTGTCATTAAATTCCAACAAGCCAATAGGCTACCTGCTGATGGAGTTGTGGGTATTAATACTCAACAAGCCTTGCAACGAGCCTGTCAGAGTAGAGCTTCTAGTAGGACTACTAGTGGTGCAGTTGGTCAATACCCTACTCTCTCTCAAGGCAACACTGGTGCAGCAGTTACAAGGTTGCAACAGCGTTTACGGCAGTTAGGCTACTTTAATGCTAATCCCACTGGGAATTTTGGACAAATTACTAAAGATGCTGTAATTGCATTCCAGCGAAGTTACCGCATATCTGCTAATGGGATTGTGAATCGACAAACTTGGAACGCACTACTGGGTTCCTCTCCAAGTACAGCTAGATCAAGTCTCTCGACTCAGCAGGTGAGAGAACTCCAAGTACGTTTGCAGCAGCTAGGTTTTTTTAATACTAATCCCACTGGGAATATTGGCCCAATGACTAGGGAAGCTGTCATCCAATTTCAGCGAAATTATCGCTTACCTGTTGATGGCATCGCCAATGCCCAAGTTTTGGAGGCAGTACGTAGAGCCTCGACTAGTGGATATCCTACTCAACAACCAGCCAGAAGTTATTTGACTGTAGGCGATCAGGGAGAGAATGTCAGATTAGTTCAAGAGCGTTTGTGGCAGTTAGGTTTCTCTAATACCAATCCTGATGGCTTTTTCAACGATTACACCAGAGAATCGGTGATTGCATTCCAACAATCTTCTCGAATTAATTCGACTGGAAATGTAGATTGGCAAACTTGGCAAGCATTAGGGTTGAATAACTCGACTGGGGGCGATTATGCTGAGACTAATAGTTATTTACCTCCTACTAATGACTATGTAGCACCTCAAACTCGCTATTTACCTCCCACTAATAACGTAGTGCGTGTTACCAATGGCAATACATTAGTTGCTAACAATCCTTACAGAGTAATAATTCCAATTTCCAATAATGATACTCTGAGTAAAGTACAACAATATATACCTAATGCTGTTACAGAGCAATCCAGTCTAGGGGATTATGTGAATGCTGGGGCATTTAGCGATCGCGCTCAAGCAGAAACCCTATCAAAAAAGCTCCGTTCATTAGGTCTGGATGCACGGGTAAAATTCAATTAACTAATTCGTAATTCGTAATTCGTAATTAAATTGACAAACTCAACTGCGAACCTTCTTGAGTTTTATTAACCTCAATTCTGGCTTGGAAAGCTTCTTTGAGATGGGGCATATGAGTGACAGTGAGGATGCAGGCAAAATCGGAGGCGATCGCATTAATCGCTGCAATCAAGCGATCGCATCCTTCGGCATCCTGTGTACCAAAACCCTCATCTACAATCAACAATTGCAACGCCGCCCCCGCCCGTTGCGCTAATAATTTCGCCAAAGCCAAACGGATGGCAAAGTTAATTCTAAAGGCTTCCCCACCAGAGTAAGTTTCATAAGATCGCGTTCCTCTAGAATCGGCGATTAAAATATCTAGGGTGTCTATTAGCTTGGCATTTTTCTTTGTTGATTTAGCACTGCGTCCAGCTTTTTGAGTAATAAATTGTACATGAAACTGATTCCCACTCAACCGCGAAAGCAGCTGATTTGTTTCAGCTTCCAGTTGTGGCAACACATTCTCAATCATCAGTGCTTGGATGCCATTTTTACCAAAAGCTTGCGCTAATTCCTGATAAACACGATATTCCTGCTTGCAAGATTGTAATTGCTGCTGCTGTTGTTCATACTGAGTTTGCAACGTTTCTAATTGATGCGCCAGCTGTTCTAAACGCCCCAACTTGGCAATTTGCTCATCAAGTTGCCGTCTGCGGATTGCTAACTGCTGCTCTAAAGCTTGAATTTGGGCAGATGGGTTAGCTGTTGCTTGTAGTTGCTGAATAATGCTTTCGATTTGTCCGCCCAGTTTTTGCCGTTCGGTTAATCTGGCGCTTCTGGATTCTTCTAACTCTTGCAACCTCGTCTGGAGTTGCGGATACTGTTGCTGGGCTGATAGCAGTTGTTGATATCGTAAATGCCAAGATTGAGCTTTCTTTACAGCCATACGCAGATTGTTGTGCTGCTCGGAACTGTAGCCAATTTCGGTAATATGACGCTCAAGAGCCGCGATTTGTTTAGCACATTCAGAATCAGTCTGATCATGCTGGATTCTGACTTGTAATTGAGCAATTTGGGATTGTAATTCTGGTTTTCGGGCTAATAGTTGCGCTTGTCGCTTAGTAGCATCTTTAATCTGCCCTTGTTTAATTTCTGCCCATCGCCACCGCTCAACTTCACTCCGGGCGAGGGCATGGTCTTGTTCATTATAATTGGCTTGTTGCAGATATTGGTCTAGTTGCCGGAGTTCGGCTTGTTTATCAGGAGCGTAATCACCAGCTTGGAGCGATCGCTCTAAATGCTGTTTTTCGGCAGCAATTTGTTGTAACTGTTGTTGTACATCGGTTGTAGCTTCTAACTGTGCTGCCAACTGTCCCCGCTGTTCGCGTAAACCATCGTAGCCCGCCAACTGTTGAGAAATTTCCCGATATTCCTGCCTAAGTACTTGAATTTCTCGGTCAGACACAGCCATTTGTTCTCGCACTACCCAAAACTGCCCTTGAGTATCCTCCAACTCAGCCTGGGTTTTTTCCACTACCCGACTCCAGTGATGTTCGTCTAAAGGACGCTCACATAATGGACAAAGTGCTTCAGGATTTTGGAGCATAAGCAATTTCTGCTCTAATTCTCCTAGAAGTTTTTCATAGTCCCGTTGATGAGCTTGCAGACGTTCAATAAAGTGCCGCCTTTCTTGCCCTTTTTCTTGGACTCGTTGCAGATAAACCCGCTTTTTCTCCAGTTCCTCAATTTGGATTGCCACATCCATCACCGCTTGTTGCAGTTGCGGTTGGCGGCGGTGCTGGCGTTGCAATTGGTTCTCAGTACTTTGGAGTTGTTCGAGTCGCGCTACTAAACCAGCATGAGTGCGATCGAGTTGGCTTTGTAAAGTTGCTCGTTGTTGCAACAACGGAGTAACTTGCATTTGCAGTTGATCTAGACGAGCAACATGGTGACGGGCTGCGGCTAGTTGTGACAAAGCAGCTTCTACTTCACCTGATTTAGTTAGAGTTTGCTGAATATCTCGCTCTTGTTGCTGCAAAGCTTCTAACTGCGCTTGGGCTTGTTGCAGTTGCCGTTCGATTTCGTGAATTTGTTTGGTAAGCTGTTGTTGCTTTTGTTGGCGATTCTGTTGAGCGCGGGTGTATTCTTCAAATTTGACAGCAAAAGCTTCTTCTTGAGATTGGAGACTTTGATATTGGGCGTATCCAGCTTTAATCTCAGCTTCTTGGTGTAATATTTTTTCTAAATCTGATAGCTGAGAGCCAATAGCTGATTGTTCTTGTTGGAGGCGATCGCAATCTTGGGTAAGATTTTGGTATTGCTGCTTTACAAAATTGAGTTGTTGTTCCCAACTTTGGCGCTGGTGCTGGACAACTTGCAAACTTTGTAATTGAATATTATCAAAAGCTTGCACCTGTTGCAGTTGGTTAAGTTCGGCTTCTAACTCCACTCTTTGGGCTTGAGTTGTCTCGCGTTGTTGCAGCTGAGTTTTTATCGACTCCAAAGAACGCTCTAACTCTACTGCCTGTGCTTTAAACTGACGAGAAGATTCCTTAGCACGTTCTTCCAAATCATCATACTGATTGAGTTTTAACAACTCCGCTAAAATTTCTTTGCGTTCCGTGGGACGCTTGAGCATGAATTCATCTGCACGACCTTGACGTAAGTAGGCAGAATTAATAAAAGTATCATAATCGAGCTTGATGTGTTCTAAAATCAAATCTTGGGTTGCTCTTACCCCTTTGCCAGTGAGTGAGCGAAACCCAGATGGTATTTCTATTTGAAATTCGAGGACGCTAGTACCTCCCCGAATTCGGGTACGAATCACCCGATATTTTTGCTGGTTACTTTGAAAAGTAAAATCAACCCGAACTTCTTTAGCACCAGAATAGATAACATCATCTTCAACAGTGGCACGGCTTTCACCCCAAATCGCCCAAGTGATTGCTTCTAAAAGAGAAGATTTACCCGCACCATTGGAACCACAAATACAAGCCGTATGCAAACCGCCAAAATCTAAAGTTGCATCACGGTAACTAAGAAAGTTTTTGAGGATAAGTTGTACTGGGATCATTCACGCTATGGCGCCACATCTACTTTTAATAATTAACAGTACAGATGCACTGTTTGTTAGTTTAGCTATCTAGATATCAGGTTTCTAGTCTTGAATACATCAATTTTACAAAAATTAACAATATGATGAGTGAATTTTTCTTGTTGAATGAAAAAGTTTTACTATATTCGGAGAAAAATGAGACTCTCCTGGAAGCTTATCGTTATTTCTTTCAGTTGTCTGAGAGGAAAACATGAAAAGAAGAGTTGCTCTCAGTTAAGGCAAGAGACGCGATGAATCGCCGTCTCTACAATAATCAGTCTTTTGTAGAGACGGCGATTTATCGCGTCTT
>NZ_JBDNJQ010000162.1:0-19390 GCF_051172895.1 Nostoc sp. CALU 1950
CGTCTAGAACGTCAAACCACCCTCTACTGGGGGCGCGTCCAACTGCGATGGTCATCGGACTAAATCCTCATTTTTTACTAAAATTGCAACGTTTTTAAGGTAGTACGGAGAGTCAATCTAACCGACTACCGTGAGGAATTAACGTTTTTTTTGACGATCTCAGCAGCTTAAAAGCAATTGAGATTCTGAGAGCTTACTGATTAGTTAAATCAGGATTTCTCTTTGTTTATGCCATTACACGTACCATCAGCTAGTAATCTAGCTTGTGGTAACTTAATGATTCTTAACTTATCACATTAGTCAGGGTTTTTGCCTGATACGCAGAAGCAAATGAGCTATGAAACACGAACCTTATTAATAATATGAATATCAGAATTTTTACAATTTGACACAACTTTTCTCAGAAATCTGAAAAAAATTAATGCAGATGGACGTATGTAGCTAACTCATTCCCAAGAGGTGAAAAAGAGGCAGAAAGAGAGGAACAGGGGATATAGGGGGCTGAGGGGGAGGGAAGAAAGAATTTTTAGAAGCCATTGAGCGAAAAAATGGTACTACAACATACCCTAAGAAATTATATCGGTAGCAGGAACATGGAGGGGCGCAGTTGAGTTTTTGTGAACGATGTTTGGTAAAATGTGGATGGTAACTTCGCCACCACCGTCGTTGATACACCTCTGGAAAACCTATGTGAAACGTTAGCCAAGGGGAAAGAAAGTTGGCACATCTTGACTAAATACAAATAGCCTAAGTGGTTTGTCTCGTAGTGCAAGTAAGCCAGCATCATCCGAGATAGTAAAATTTGTAGATTACAGGGTAAAAAATTCATAGTCTGCGGCAGGTTATCCGGTGGACTTAAAACAGTGCTGAAGTGCCTCCTAAGCAGTAGCCGGATTAGCACAGAGAGCCACCACTCTATGCAAAAGCATTCAGTGTGCGAGTATGTCACAGCGAGTATCTCACAGGCAATGGTAGTTCAATGACGACATCAACAACGATTAACAAAGGCGATCGCCTCCTGCATCAAAATGTTCTCGGTTCTCGTCGGTTTAGTAACTACTGGTGGGCAACCATCGTTACCTTGGGAGCAAGCGGCTTTTTATTGGCTGGGTTATCCAGTTATTTAAAAGTTAATTTACTCATAGTTTCCGATCCAACTCAACTGGTATTCGTCCCCCAAGGATTGGTAATGGGGTTATATGGCGCTGCTGGCTTGCTATTAGCTACATACTTGTGGCTAGTGATTTTATTGGATGTAGGAGGCGGTTACAACGAATTTAATCAGGAAACTGGCACAATCAAAATCTTCCGTTGGGGGTTTCCTGGCAAAAATCGCCGAATTGAGATTGATAGTCGCATAGAAGATGTGCAATCTGTGCGAATCGCCGTCAAAGAAGGTCTTAATCCCCGTCGCGCCCTCTATCTACGCATTAAGGGGCGGCGAGATATACCCTTAACACGGGTTGGACAACCGCTATCTCTAACTGAGTTGGAAACAGAAGGCGCAAAGTTAGCCCGCTTTTTGGGAGTCTCGTTAGAAGGACTGTAAGAGATTGGGCATGGGGCATGGGGCATTGGGCATTGAAAAGAGGCAGAGGCATAGGGTGCTGCTCTTGCTGAGGGGAAACTCTTCTCCCTTTCCCCCTGCTCCCTGCTCCCTTGCTTCTTCCCCATTCCCTCTTGAGACGATAAGATACTCTGGTTAAATCAGTAACTGGCAATGCGGTTAAAAATTTCACAATTTTTGCTTTCTCTTGTAATTATCAGTGCCTTGATGCTGGGAGGATGTTCACCACAGCAAGTCGCTTCTAATACGTCTTCTCCAGGCTCAACAGCTACCTCGACTACAAGCGAGGCAAGCACCAAGACAACTAGTGATGCAACATCTGTATCTCAAACTAGCAGTGAGAGTGTTCCTGGAATGGCGGATTTACCACGGCTTGAAGGCAAGGCTACTGTGGTGCTAACGGTTAAAGGTTCGCCGATTACTATCGAAGTAGACGGCACTGATGCCCCCATTACAGCTGGCAATTTCGTAGATTTAGTACAAAAGGGTGTATACGATGGTTTACCTTTCCATCGAGTTGTGCGTGAACCCCAACCTTTTGTAGTTCAAGGCGGCGATCCCCAAGGTAAAGACCCAAAAGTTCCAGCAGATAGATTAGGAACCGGTAGCTATATTGACCCAAAAACGGGCAATGCTCGCTATATACCTTTAGAAGTTAAGCCAAAAGGTTCAGATACTCCGGTTTACAATAAACCATTTGATGCTACTACTCAACCTGTCATATTGCCCCATAAACAGGGTGCAGTAGCAATGGCGCGATCGCAATCACCAGACTCTGCTTCTGCTCAGTTTTACTTTGCTTTGGCGGATTTGGCGTTTTTAGATGGCAACTACGCCGTGTTTGGCAATGTCACTCAAGGCCTTGATGTAGTCAACAAAATTCAGCAAGGCGATCGCATTGACTCTGCCAAAGTTACCCAAGGTGCTGAAAATCTGAAAACACCTGCACAGTAGAGGAGCAGGGGGAGATGAGGGAGATGAGGAAGTAAAAAAACGATTATTATTCTTCCTCATCTTCCTGATCCACCTCATCCCCCAAATTGCAAATTGGTTAAGGTTTATGTCACTGGTATTGGTCTAGTTTCCGGCTTGGGTGGAAGCTTAGAGGATAGCTGGCAAAATTTGCTAGCAGGGAAATCTGGAATTCGATTACATCAACCATTTCCAGAACTTACACCATTTCCTCTAGGTTTAATTGGACAACAACCATCTGAATTGACAATGTTAACTCAGATGGTTGTTACTTCTGCTTTGCAAGATTCTGGGTTAGTTCCACCTTTAGCTGATTGTGCTGTAGTAATTGGATCGAGTCGCTCTTATCAAGCGTCTTGGGAAATTCTGGCTCGGCAAATGTATAGTGACGCGAAGAATTTTCCCGTTTCCTCTTTTGGAAACTGGCTAGATACATTACCTCACATGAATGCGATCGCAGCTGCGCGACAAATTGGTGCATCTGGAACGGTTTTAGCACCAATGGCAGCTTGTGCAACAGGAATTTGGTCTATTGCCCAAGCAGCTTTACTTATCCAAACTGGGCAATGTCAACAAGCGATCGCTGGCGCAGTAGAAGCACCAATCACACCCCTAACTTTAGCTGGGTTTCAGCAGATGGGTGCTTTGGCGAAAACTGGGGCTTATCCTTTTGATTTGCATCGGGAAGGCTTAGTTTTGGGTGAAGGCGCGGCTGTGTTTGTCTTAGAATCAGCAGAGTTGGCAAAACAGCGACAAGCAAAAGTATATGGTGAAATTCTCGGTTTCGGCTTAACCAACGACGCATATCATAGTAATTCACCAGAACCAGAAGGCAAAAGTGCGATCGCTGCCATCAAGCAATGTCTAGAACGTAGTTGTCTCTCACCAGCCGATATCGATTATATTCATGCTCATGGCACAGCTACCCAGCTAAATGACCAGATGGAGAGTATGGTAATCCAGCGTTTGTTTCCTCAAGGCGTGGCGGTTAGTTCCACCAAGGGAAGCACAGGTCATACACTAGGGGCATCTGGAGCGTTAGGTGTGGCTTTTTCTCTCATGGCATTAAAGCATCAAATTTTACCACCTTGTGTAGGATTCCAGCAGCCAGAGTTCGACTTAGATATCGTTACAGCAGCACGTCTAAGTAAAATTAGGCAGGTATTATGTTTGAGTTTTGGCTTTGGTGGACAGAATGTTGCGATCGCATTAACAAGATAAAAACCTGTGGGGATAATTTATTTTTTGGATTTCCTTAAGAAAGCAGGCTATCTAGAATGTGGTAGTAGTCTGTCAATAAATAATTGATGGATAAATTTCCTGTAGAGACGGCGATTTATCGCGTCTCTCTAACCGTCAAAATGAATTTGACCAGTAGTCCACATATTGATTTTTTCCTATAGCAGAATATAAAATATAAAACTGTAACAAAAACTACAAAATTCCCACTTCTCCCAAAAAAAGGATAAGCTAGTTACAGAATGATATCCGGTTCGTAAAGATACCGTGATTAGGAGAAAATTTTATGATTTCAAAATCACTGTTGCTGCCAGAACCCGCTTCTCCAGCGCATATATGCCCATTTGATCAAGCGTGTAGCTACTTAGAAGCGGCAGCTAAAGAATTAAATTTAAATCAGGGTTTGCTGGAAATTCTCAGCCACCCGCGTAAGGTCGTCACAGTTTCCATTCCCGTGAAACTAGATAATGGCGAAATACAAGTTCTCGCTGGACATCGTGTGCAACACTGCGATGTTTTAGGCCCCTACAAGGGCGGAATTCGTTACCATCCGGCTGTAACACTGCGGGAAGTATCCGCTCTAGCAATGCTGATGACCTGGAAATGTGCCTTGTTAGGTATTCCTTATGGTGGTGGTAAGGGTGGCATTCCCATAGATCCAAAACGCTATAGTGTTGGCGAATTAGAGCGAATCAGCCGCCGTTATATCAGCGAGTTAATTAAAGATATTGGGCCTTCCGTAGATATTCCTGCGCCAGATATGGGTACTTCGTCCCGTGAAATGGCTTGGATGATGGACACTTATTCTGTGAATGTTGGTAATGCTGTACCAGGAGTTGTGACTGGGAAACCGCTTTCTATTGGTGGTTCTCTGGGACGAGAAATGGCAACTGGACGTGGTGTGATGATTACTGTGCGTGAGGCGCTAGCAGATCAAGGTAAATCTTTGGCAGGAGTGCGAGTAGTTATTCAGGGGTTTGGTAATGTAGGTGGTGCCGCAGCAGAATTACTATATGAAGCAGGCGCGAAAATTCTTGCCGTTTCAACGGGTGCTGGAGGAATATTTTCCGAAGTTGGTCTTGATATTCCCAAGTTGAAAGTTTATGCTGCTGAAAATCGCAAGAGTATTGTGGGTTTTCCGCAATCTGTACCAATTAGCAATGCAGATTTGTTAACTTTACCCTGCGATGTCTTAATACCAGCGGCTTTAGAAAACCAAATCACTGAAGAAAATGTGAATCAGGTACAGGCGCAGATTGTGGCAGAAGCAGCAAACGGCCCGGTTACTCTTGAGGCTAACTTGGCCTTAGAGGCGCGGGGAGTGATAGTGCTACCAGACATTTTGGCAAATGCTGGCGGTGTGGTAGTCAGTTATTTAGAGTGGGTACAAGGTCTTTCTTATGTATTTTGGGATGAGGAGCGCGTCAACCGCGAAATGGAACATTTGATGGTGCAAGCGTACCGCAAGGTGATTCACCAGTCGGAGGTGCGGCAAATTCCTTTAAGATTAGCAGCTTACACTTTAGGAGTGGGTAGAGTGGCGCAAGCACTTACTGATAGAGGTCTTTATCCTTAAGTTTTTATACTTAGTCGTTCACGGGGCAGAATAGATCATTGTCGGCAGTAATTATACTTGATCCGCCATTGATTTATCTGCCTTTTTTTATTGAGCGATCGCTCCAACATTACTAGTGCTAGTTGTCTTTAATATTACAACAGAAATGACAATTAGATACTTGGTATATATGGTAACTGACCTCCACAAACAAGGATTATTGCTTCTGCGTCAAGCACTGGATAATTCAACAGCCAACTTTCGCCCTGGACAATGGGAAGCTATTGAAAGTTTATTAATTAAGCTTCTTCAACATCTGCTAAAACTCAAATGTTGGGATAAAGAACGAGAACGTAATCAAGGACATTGGAAAGGGGAAATCAGGACTTTTCGTAGAGAGATTAAAAAAGCTCTGAAAGATAGTCCTAGCTTAAAACCTTACATTTTAGAAATATTTGATGAATGTTATCAAGATGCAAGGACAGAAGCAAGCGATCGCTCTCAACTTGCCATTGACATATTCCCTTTTATACCCATTGGTTCTTTAGAACAAATTTTAGATGAAAACTGGTTTCCCGAATATAACCACAATCATCACGGTAAAGCCGATTAAAATAGATACTTAACTTGGGCTTCCATAGGAGTTATCCAGTCGTGCAGCCGGATTTAATAGGCTTGGAAATTAGCAAAGGGGAACTGAGACGTTTAACTGGGTTCGATCCAGAAGACGTTTTTCGTCCCTCGGTTCTGCGAGATAGCAAAAAGCGATTAGGGTTTTTGATCAGTGAAATGCTGGTGACGCTGGCGCTAACGCCAATAATTGTTGGCTTTGTTTACGCGTTTATTATTTTGCCAACAATTGGTTCTTCAATTCGACTAGGAATTCTTTTATTAATTTTAGTGCCCATGCCGATATTAGTGGGGCGATGGCTGTGGCGACAATTAAGCTGTCCTGAAGGACTGACAATACTTTTAGACGAAGTTGATAAATATCATGATCTGGTTGCTGCCATCGATATTAATGACCAATTGGCAGCATCAGGAAACGTAGAAAGCAGTATCCATGACCGAGATAAAGTAACCGCCGCCCTACAACTAATTAGAGAAGATTTAGTCCGCGCTCTGAAAACGGAACGAATTTTGCGAGATAATAAAAAATTGCTTGCAAATAATCAAGAGCTATTTGTCAATAATTTACCCAGCCTGAAAGCTTTACAAGTTAGTAGTCAAGCAGGCGAATATGCTCAACTGCTAAATCAATCATTGCAAATTGCGATCGATGTGCAAGCAGAAATCAGAAAATTGCAGAAAGGCTGAGTAAAGCTTGGGCGACTTCTAGTCGCAGCTACACGAGACAAAACCTGCCTCCGCAGGTTAGAAAACCATTAATCCTGATTAGTCCACGGAGGTGGACTTTGCTTTGTGTTGTAGCGACTTTTAGTCGCCCAATTCTTTCCCAGAAAACAATCACCCGTTGACTTAAATGAGCAACAAACCCAAAATAATTGTCCTGGATGATGACCCAACAGGTTCTCAAACAGTCCATAGCTGCTTACTGCTAATGCACTGGGATGTGGACACTTTACGCCGCGGGTTGCAGGATGATTCGCCGATTTTCTTTGTGCTGACTAATACTAGATCGCTAACGCCAGAGTCAGCTGCATCTGTCACCAAAGAAGTTTGCCAGAACCTAAAAATCGCTTTGAATGCTGAAGGAATTGACGATTTTCTGATTGTCAGCCGTTCTGATTCTACTTTGCGGGGACATTATCCCATTGAAACTGATGCGATCGCACAAGAACTCGGCCCTTTTGATGCTCATTTTCTCGTACCAGCTTTTTTTGAAGGCGGACGCATCACTCGCGACAGCGTACATTACTTGATTATTGGCGGTGTAACCACCCCAGTCCATGAAACCGAATTTGCCCGTGATTCCGTCTTCAGCTACCATCACAGTTACTTGCCCAAGTATGTCGAAGAAAAGACTCAAGGACGAATTAGTGCTGAAGTTGTAGAAAGGTTTCTCCTAGCCGATATTCGCGCTGGTAGTTTGGAACGATTGTTACAACTTAATGGTAATCAGTGCGCTGTTGTAGATGGTGAAACTCAAGCTGATCTTAACCGCTTTGCAGCAGATATATTAGCAGCAGCAAGTCAAGGGAAACGCTTTCTATTTCGCAGTGCAGCAAGTATTTTAACAGCTTTAGCCGCTTTACCACCCCAACCCATTGCCGCCGAAAAGATGGCGCAGTATGTGCGCCAAGGCAAACCAGGTGCGGTGATTGTTGGTTCTCATGTGAAAAAGACTACTCAGCAATTAGAGGCGCTGTTACAAGTAGAAGGAACGGTAGGAATCGAAGTAAATGTAGCGCGATTACTTAATGATGATCCAAATCAATCTGCTGCATTGCTAACTGAAATTCAGGAAAGTACACGGGCAGCACACAATGCTGGCAAAACACCAGTGGTTTATACTAGCCGTCAGGAACTGAGTTTTAAAGATGTCGAGACAAGATTGGAGTTTGGGGTAAAAGTTTCAGGTTTATTGATGGATATTGTGCGTGGTTTACCATCTGATATAGGATTCTTAATCAGCAAAGGTGGCATTACTTCAAACGATGTCTTGAGTACTGGACTAGCTTTAACCTCAGCCCGTTTACTAGGTCAAATTTTAGCTGGTTGTTCAATGGTCTTAACACCATCCGATCATCCTCAGTTTCCTAACTTACCTGTGGTGCTGTTTCCTGGTAACGTCGGTGATGCTGATGCCTTGGGGACAATTTATCAGAGGTTGACCGTGACAATTTGAGATTTTAGATTTTAGATTAAAGAATCTTTTGGTTGATGTCGGACTAACGTCTTGCTACACCAACACCCCTTGTGAGTGACACAAATCCAAAATCCAAGTTGCGCTGGAAACGCACCAAAGGTGCGACCCAAAATTTAAAATCTGTTGTCTTTGGGCTAGTACTGCATGACTTCTGATTCTGCGATTCCCAATCTAAAGTCAAATTCTGCACTTCCTAATGCAGAATCAAACTCTATCCTTTCAGAGGTAGAGGTAAATCCTACTGTTTCTGATGTAGAGTCAGATTCTATCCTCCCGGATGCGGAGTTAAAATCTGTCCTTCTTTATTTAAAATCAAATACTGTCCTTGCTGATGTAGAGTCAAATCCTACCAACCCAGATGTAGAGTCAAATACTGATGCCCCTTCAGATTTTATCCTGACTGATTTAAATCCCAATGAATCAGCAATACCAGTGCATCGTATAAGTGACAATACTCAAGTCCAGTTAAAGAGTAAGGAGGGACGACTGTTATTAATTTTGCCCCCGGAATCTCAATTATCTGCCTCAGAACTTAGTTGGTCTGATATTTGGCAACAAATAAGGCAACGTCTGAATGCTGGCGATCGCTTCCGTGTATCTAATACACCTGTGCATTTAATGGCACAAGACCGCCTGGTAGATGCCAGACAACTCCAAGAACTCGCCGAGGCTTTAAGTGAAGTCCAACTCCGACTGATATCTGTCTCAACAAGTCGGCGGCAAACTGCGATCGCAGCCGTAACATCAGGGTATTCTGTAGAACAATTGCAGCCCGTAACTTCCCTAAGTTCGGAGCCAACGGCTACAGCCATCCCCCAGGCAGATGCCCTCTATTTAGAAATGACAGTCCGCTCTGGAGTAGAAATTCGTCATCCTGGTACAGTAATTCTCTTGGGAGATTTAAACCCAGGTGGTATTGTAATTGCAGATGGAGATATCATTATCTGGGGTCGTCTGCGTGGAATCGCTCATGCTGGGGCTGGAGGTAATCGTGAGTGTCTGATTATGGCCTTGCAAATGGAACCAACCCAACTGCGGATTGCCGATGCTGTCGCTAGGGCACCAGAAAAACCACCAATGCAGTTTTCTCCAGAGGTGGCACATATTACGCCCCAAGGAATTCGCATCGCTAGGGCGACTGATTTTTCCAGAAACCAATTCACCAAGAGCAATCAAGAGCCATAAATATTTACTTAAAGAATGAAGTATATAAGTAAGGATGAAATCAAACAAATATTCATGCCTCGCCATCATTAGGGAGAACAGATATTTCTTCATACTTGATACGATACTTCATACTTTATACTGCAATTTACTGTTTTATATTTCCTGAACCCTCATTGACCGCATTTCTATCATGACTCGCATTATTGTGATTACCTCCGGTAAAGGAGGAGTGGGTAAAACCACAGTTTCAGCAAATCTGGGTATGGCTTTAGCCAAAATGGGGCGTCAAGTTGCTTTGGTTGATGCGGATTTTGGTCTGAGAAATTTGGATTTGCTGTTAGGGCTGGAAAACCGCATCGTTTATACTGCGGTAGAAGTCTTAGCCAGAGAGTGCCGCCTAGAACAAGCCTTGGTAAAAGATAAGCGCCAACCAAATCTCGTACTCCTCCCAGCAGCCCAAAATCGCTCGAAAGATGCAGTCACACCTGAACAGATGAAGTTATTGGTGAATGCACTAGCGCAAAAGTATCAGTATGTGATTATTGATAGCCCTGCCGGGATTGAAAATGGGTTTAAAAATGCGATCGGCCCGGCAAAAGAAGCGCTAGTTGTCAGCACACCAGAAATTTCTTCAGTTCGTGATGCTGATCGGGTAGTGGGGTTACTAGAAGCACAAGGTATCAAGCGTGTTCATTTAATAATTAACCGCATCAGACCCGCAATGGTGCAGGCAAATGATATGATGTCAGTGCAAGATGTTCAGGAACTTCTCGCCATCCCCCTGATCGGGGTAATCCCTGACGACGAGCGTGTTATTGTATCTACCAATCGCGGCGAACCCTTAGTGTTAGCGGAAAATCCCTCTTTAGCTGCCACAGCCTTTGAGAACATTGCTCGTAGATTAGAAGGAGAAAGTGTCGAATTTCTGGAGATCGACTCGTCCCAAGACAGCATCTTCGCCCGTCTACGAAGGTTGTTGTGGACAAAGATTGTTTAACTTACCTTTCCAGTCTCCGCCCCAGACCTATTCGTAATGATTGAACTTCTAGAAAAACTTTTTTTTCGCGGCCCTGATAGCAGTCGAACTCAAGTTAAACGTCGCCTGCAATTGGTGATTGCTCACGATCGCGCCGACTTAGATCCTCAAACGTTGGAAAAAATGCGGAAAGAAATCCTAGATGTAGTCTGTCGCTATGTAGAAATTGAGACAGAGGGCTTGGAGTTCTCCTTAGAAAGCAACCAACGAACCACAGCTTTAATTGCCAACTTACCCATCCGGCGGGTGAAAGGGGCTATACCTGAATGGGAAAGGGGTGATAAGCCTAAGCCTCTCTAGTTTTAATTTTAAGTATTTTTATTGTAGGATTTAGTTAAATTGTTCGTTCGTAGTAAGGACTTTAGTCCTGGTTTTGAGGACTGAAGTCCCCACTACAAACTGCTGATTATCGGTGATTAGGTGGACATCATATTGCTGATTGAAAATATAAATTTGTCTAACACAAAAATATCTAAATTCAGCAACATCAAAAATATTTATCACATAGAAAAATCCCGTTGTCAGTAGTGTTAACAACGGGAGTATATAGGATTTTTTATAACCTATCGGTAAGCGACTTGTGGGCCTGCCCAAATTTCTGTAACCTTTTTGCCAAAAGTAATCGGCTGATCATCGTCTGTTGTAGTTACAGTCTTACCATCATTAGTAACTTGCATTAACGGCCAGTTTTCCTCGCCCAATTCACCTGCACGGAACAGCACATGATCTGGTTGGCTTTTACTCCAGCCTAACAATACAGCGATTTTCTCATGCTCATCTTCCTGGTTAGCAGGAGCTACTGTATTCGTGTGATTTTTTTGCCGATCCCAAATCACTGCACTATCTGTAGAATCACCTGCGTTAAATATACCTTCAAATTTGCGTGCTAAGAAGCGATCGCCTTTTTCTGACCAGCTAACAGGAACTAATACCCCAATCTTACCGCTCGTATCAGTTTCTTCTGAGGCTTCCGCCTTTACAGCCTTTACCTTTAATAAAGGATCGCTAACTGGAGTTGTTGAAGCCATCACCCACAACTTTTTAGTTTGCATATCTTGGACAAACATAATGCTGGTGACACGGCTGTTGTACATTTGGGGTTTGACTTCTAGTTGCACCCGGCTATAGACAGCATATTTACCATCTGGAGAAACCACAGGTACGCTGCGGTAGTGGCGCACTCCAGAACCACCCTTAGAACCAATTGCTTCTTGAGTAGCTGTAATCCATTTCCAAGGAATAGGATGAGGACTACCGATAGGATCTATTTGTTCTGCTTGGGACTCATCAATTGATTCAGTAGCAGGTATTTCTGTGGTTATGGTTGGTTGTAATTCTCTCAGAGTTGGTGCTACTTGAATTGCTGCCAATGATTTAGTAAAAGACTTTTCTCTAGAGAGAGAATTTCCTTGTCCTTTCAAAGACTTAATATTAGCAGCTTTGAGTTTTTGTATTAAATTCAGCTGACTAACAGGAGTATCTGTTAATGGTGCGAGTTCAACTGCTGCCAAAGTATCAGGAACAGTTAAATCGCTGTTTGCCACAAAACTATCTACTTGAGCCAAATAATCAATTTTATCCGCTGGTAATACTTGCGGTTCCTGGAGAGCAGTACTTTGTGT
This sequence comes from Nostoc sp. CALU 1950, assembly GCF_051172895.1. Taxonomy (NCBI): domain Bacteria; kingdom Bacillati; phylum Cyanobacteriota; class Cyanophyceae; order Nostocales; family Nostocaceae; genus Nostoc; species Nostoc sp. CALU 1950. Next base: position 11,989 of record NZ_JBDNJQ010000162.1, read on the forward strand.
TGGTACAGAGTCAAAATCTTCTGTTAAGGAGTTGATTTGATCTGCTTTGAATATTTCAGCTATCTCAGGTTCCCCAACTACAGCTATTTCCTTTGATACAGAGTCAGAATCTCCAGTTGTCGAAGCTAGTTTAGCTACTTCGGATCTTACTGGGATCGATTGACCTGATGCCCCTAACAAGGGTGCAATCAGTATCACAACGACAACGTAATTGAGAAATGGTTGTGCGCGGAACCATCCTGACAGCAAAAGGGGTTTAAGCATTTGTAGACTCTCTAGAGGGGGCGGTTGCTATGTGAGAAGCAATACATCAGCAGCAATGGGGCAGGCGGTAATTATATGTATAACAAGAAACTAAAAGCAATGACTAGATAATTTCTTCAAAGTTTGCAGAGTTTTACAAAAATTAGGTATCATCGTCTACACCTTTTATTACTAAGGTACTGAATGTTTTTTTGCAAAGATATGCGAGTATAGTAAATATGCTGAGAACTCAGTAATTACTACACGATATATAAATTTGCTGTTGCTATCCAAAACCACACCAAAAACAGGTATTGGTTAATGGAGATTCAGGGTATAGGTTAGGCGAATAACGCTGGTAAGCAAGAGCTAAATAACTTGGCTATTGGGGATCGTACTAGCGATCGCTAGTACACAGCAAACAAGCCAGGTCATACACTAAATATAACAGCGCAAACCCTCAGAATGGTAAACGTGAGGCGTTAATTAAAAACCTGGGAAAGCGGACGCATAATACATCATACTCAGAAAATATTGCTGTCAGCAACCCAAATTTAAAAATTGCAATCTAAACTACAAAAATAGCTAGAAGACGCAATAGTTTTTTAGAAACCCAACTGCATTTAAAGCCAACTTTGGGAAAATTATCAGGAACACAGGGAAGTTTACTCGGTAGATGCTCTAGCGAATCGTAACGAAAAACCACTAGGTGATTAGGTTCACTAGAGGCAGATGTAGTTGATGCTAGCTGTTACACTTGTCAACTTAACTATTAAGTGAATCAAGCAGCTTTTGGTTTCACTAATACAATACGAGAACATTGTACCACCAAACAGCCAATATTATTTACAGCAAATCAACTATGTTTTGTGACTGCCATCTAGAATGCGTCTGCTAAATCCTGGCTTGGTCAATTCTGTTTCAATATGCAACTTAAATGTTGTCAGTTATGAGGGGCGCACTTACGATTAACTAATTACTAACGACTAATTTATTAATGAAAATTGTATTTTTTGGTACACCGCAGTTTGCTGTACCCACGCTGGAAAAGTTATTGAATCATTCAGAATTTGAGGTGTTGGCAGTTGTCACTCAACCAGATAAACGTCGGGAACGCGGAAATAAATTGATCCCGTCACCAGTAAAAGCGATCGCTACTGCTCACAACTTACCAGTATGGCAACCTGAGCGGGTGAAAAAAGACACTGAAACTTTAACCCAACTCAAACAATCAGACGCAGATGTGTTTGTTGTTGTCGCCTATGGACAGATTTTATCGTCAAAAATATTGAAGATGCCAAAGTTGGGTTGCATTAATGTGCATGGCTCAATTTTACCCAAATATCGCGGTGCAGCGCCGATTCAGTGGTGTTTGTATAACGGTGAGGAAGAAACGGGGATCACGACCATGTTGATGGATGTGGGGATGGATACCGGCCCAATGCTACAAATAGCCACTACACCCATTGGATTACTGGATAATACCCAAGATTTAGCCGACAGACTAGCTGCGATCGGTGGAGATTTGTTGGTGGAAACTCTGTTGAAGTTGGAACGCCAGGAAATTCAACCAATTCCCCAAGATAATTTAGCAGCTACTTATGCACCTCTGATTCAAAAACCAGATTATGGTTTGGATTGGTCAAAAAGCGCGATCCAATTACACAATCAAATCAGAGGCTTTTACCCTAACTGCACGGCTACTTTTCGTGACAACCTCTTGAAAATCACCGCTTCTGCTCCCCTTGGTGCTGTAGGCGATGTCTGGCGACAAGCCGCTCCGCATCTACGCAATCTCCCACCAGAATTACAAGAAATAGCACATAAATTACCCGATTTATCAAACTTATCAGATCAACCGGGAGTTGTAGTGAGCATTGTTAAAGGAATTGGGGCGATCGTTCAAACTGGGGAAGGTTTGTTGCTGTTGCGAGAGGTTCAGCTAGCTGGTAAACGTCCCCAGTCGGGATGGGATTTTGTTAATGGTACCCGCTTAACTGTGGGAGAAGTTTTTGGTGCGGGGAGTTGAAGGGTTGGCAATTTTAGATTTTGAATTTTGGATTTTGGATTGAAGGAAAAAGTATTCGACTGACTTGTATTGAGCTTGCTTGCCCTTCCTCTGCCGTTCGCGCAGCGTCTCTTAGAGAAGGGTCGAAGTAGCGCTCACACCGAAATCCAAAATCTAAAATCTAAAATCCAAAATTAAATCACTTCTAACTTTTCATAAAAGCGGCAAGATTCGCAAGGGCCATCTGGGTTGACTGCACAGCGAATGAGTTCTGAATGAGCATTGTAACAGCAGGTGGCATCACCGATTACCCAACGTCCTGCTACCAAACTTTTCTCAGATGGTCGTTTAGCAGACTGTACATAAATGGCAATATTATGCAAGCGGTAGCGTCCAGCTTGAAGTTTATATCTATGGCGGCGCTCTAAAACCGCATAAGTTTTACCTTGAAAATCAAGATAGTTTCCGGGTTGGGGTGTCCAATCAAGTTGTACTCTACCGAGAGACTCACGCGGGTGCGTCAGAATCACCTCGGTTTGTAAAGAGTCTGGCTCCATAAGCTTATGTGATTTGATTTACATTTAAGGATGTTATAGCAATAGCTTTCTTTAGCTTACCGAATTTAGATTACAATTAATAATTCACTCTTATTGCAAGAAATATACATACGATAGGGATGCACAGTAGTGCCTCCCTACAGATTACGGCAACCAAAAGTTAGGTAGGATAGATTTGCCCAAGTCACGCAAAGTTTGATTGAGCGATCGCGCCACTTGGATATGCGCTTCATCCTCTTCTACAGCTAAAATCTCAGATGGCTGACCTTCTCCCAAATAAGACACCACCAAATTCGCCGCCTCCAAACCAGTAACATAAGCCTTTTCCTGTGACCACGAACCGTGATGATTCACAATCCAATCCCCACTCATAAACACATTTTCAAAACTTGTCTTAGCGGGCAACATATAACGATAACTACCAGGTGCAAAGTGAGTTACGGCCTGATGTAGCCGAATTACACTACTATCAATTATCTTTGCCTCCCGAAACGCTGGCACACAAGTTGCTAAATAACCCTGAACTATGAGTAAAATCTCCTCATCACTCAAATTGAGAAACTGATTTGCATGATAAAAATCAGCTTCAATCACCGTTCCCGGCTCATTTTGATATTCATCATGTAGAGCATTCAAATCAAAAAACGTCCAACCTCTACTTGTGTCGAATCCAAAACAAGCATTAGAAGGACGAGGAATATCAATTTTGCGGTCAAACCATAGCCGCGTTGCCAAAACATCAATTGCTCCTAAATTGCTCAAATTACGGAATTCTTCACAGCTTTGTAAACTAGGACTAGTTGAGACAATTTTCTTCATCCCTGTGATCCCAACCGCAAAAATCACGGCATCTGCATCAAAAACTTCATCACCACAAACCACACCCTTGGCTTGATGATTACTATCAACAATTAAATCTGTAACTCGACGCTTGGGTAATACTCGCGCGCCAGCTTTTTCGATACGTTCCACCCAAGGACGAAATATCTTTTCTCCAACAGTTCCCCGACACCAAACTACATCAAAATCCGGTTGATGAGCCAGAATAAAAAAGTAAAGCATCCCTAAAGTTGCTGCGGCTGAACACTGTTCGCCAGGAGCAAACAAACCCACTAATAACATTGGCTCAAAAGCCTCACGGTAAAGCCGTGCAGAAACGTTAAAGTCTTTGAACAACTCACGGGCAGTTACAAAGTCATAGCGTCGCCAAGCTGCATCAGAATTATCAAAATCAACGACAGCATAAAGTAAAGGCAGGGCACTGAGACGGTCAATTAGTGGCAGCCGCTTAAACTGAGTGTAGAGAAAAGTTCCCAGTGGCGAGGGGAGTCGCGGTAAGTCTTGAAAAATCGGTGATTCAACTTCCAAACCTGCTGGCGAATATTGCGAAGAACGAGTCCAAGTAGTAAAAGGATTAATTCCTAATTCATTGATTAGGGAAAAAATATTTTTGTAAGGATACCAAAAGCCATGAATGCCCGCTTCAACAGATTTGCCGGCTGGTGTTTGCCAACCTGCCACCAATCCACCAGGATAGGGGCCTGCTTCTAGAAGTGTCACATCATAACCTTGTTTTGCCAAATGGTAGGTTGCTCCTAAACCAGCCCAACCAGCACCTATAACTACCACCCGTTTTTGTTGTGATCCTTCTACCATCACAGCCTCCAATTGTTGCAGTCCATCAACTAATGTATACGAACTTGTGTTCTGATCAGGCAATGGGTTGTTATTACAGCGATTTTCGTTGGGATGCAATAGGCGCTTTGAGCGCACATCTGTGCGCCCATACCATATCCCATTGAACTTAAAATAGCTATAGACTTTGAAAAAGGCTCAAGGCAAGCGGTTAAGTAAAAATCACTTGCAGTTAATGCTGAGTTGAGAGTATAACAGAAAACAGACTTAACTATTCATGAGGAATAATCATAATGAGTCAATTAGCAGATGTAAAATTTAGTCTGAATGACTTTGAATTACGAGATGGCATTTATTTTCCTAGCGATTATGAACAGTTGAATAATACTCAACATAAAAAAACATGGGATGCAATCGGGAAAACATATTATGGTTCCCAAAAAATTGAAAAGATTGCAGATACATCGCCCATTAAACAAGATTACACTCTGCTAACTGGCACGCCTGGAGGTACTTGGAATAAATTTCCATTGAATAAATCTGTTGGCTCTATTCTAGAGATTGGTTCTGGTTATGGTCGCGCACCTTTACATCTCTCGAAAGCGAAAAATCTGAGATGTGAGAAATATTACGGAATTGATATTTCTGAACCTTTATTACGTCGGTTGATCAAGGTCAAGCAAGAATATAATTTTTTTCCAGAAGCTGAATTTAACTTGATTTGTACATCTGCTGAAATATTGCCTTTAGAAGATAATTCTATAGATTTGGTAATTTCTAACTGCGTTTTTATGCATATCCCAGATGCACAATTAAGAAAATTATTGGCTGATATATCTCGTGTGCTAAAGCCTGGTGGAATTTTTGTTTTTAATCATTCCTTTCACAACAAATCTTGTCCTTCTCATATTATCCATAATTTTGTGAGAAAGCTGAACCCATTTGTGATAAATCCAGTTTATCTCAAGCAATATTCATCTGCTGAAATAGAGGAAATGTTAGCTACTGCTGGTCTAAAAACGAAGTGTCCACAATACATTGTCGAACCAACAGAAGAATATGCGATTTTGCCGGAAACCATCAAAGGTATCCCAGTGCCCTTTGCTAAAGCCATCAACAGAAGTCTGAAGCCATCAGGTAATTTAAAAGAAACTTTGGCTTATGGTTTCAGTGCCTACAGCAGTAAACTGGATTAATTAAAAAAGTCTCTTTTCTTCACAATAAACTGAATACAAATAATCTACGAAAGCACAACATTGTTGTGCTTTTATTTTAAATAAATGCTCATTAACTTTGTCTACTATCGACAATGATGTAATATTTAAGCTCTGGAAACTTATTCTTCAAAGTGAAATTTTAGTATCTAGTGATTTGTTCGATTGTTGATAAGGATAGTATTTAGTTAAACGAATATTCCAGGCATCTTTGATTTGATAGGTTATGCCACGCCACTCGACACTTTGTACAAATATTGCTGCTATGGTAGTGACTGCATAAACCAATTGTGTTAGCGGAATTGCTAGCAATACTTTTGCCATCATCACGACTGAAAAACTTTCTGTTGGTTCGCCCCGTGCTCGAAGTACTCGACGCACACTTTGCTCCTCTAACATCAGTAATAAAGCTATTCCCAAAATATAGCTGACGGCTCCACCTGCAATCAAAATTGCAGTATAAAAGTTGCTAGTGATTAAAGCAATTACTAGCATTGGAGGGATCATGAGTAAAGCTAATGTGTTGATCAATACTGCACTAGCAATCACAGCCCAGTTGGGATTATAGAGTCGCGCGACAAGTAATTGGCGTGTAATAAAGCGCAAGCATTGGGCAAAGTTGCACTCTTCACGATTACTCATCATGACTGAGGGTACAAATTTTACTTTTAAGCCAATTTCTCGCAATGCTTTGTGAATAGGGCTATCAACAGAAACTCCTTGTTTCCATATTTCCAACAACTGCGCTTTGCGTAAGACCGAAAGTTTCAATGCCATTGAACCTCCCCAAGGGCATTGATAGATATACATGAAGGTGACAGCTGGCGCGTTCCACACATATCGAACTAGCGTACCCCACTTTCCAATTTGCGGTATGTACCAGCGATTTCCTGTAGTGGCTCCGATTTGCTTATCCGCCAAAGGTGCAACTAGTTCACGTAGCCAATCAGGATGAGCAACAACATCAGCATCTAATAGGGCCACCACATCGTAAGAATTGTCTAGTTGTGAAATAGCTTGAATTAATGCACTACATTTGAGACTGCAAGTGTCATATCGAAAGGTTAAAGGCTTGACTTGGATATGTGTTGCTTGCGATCGCAAGATCGTATCATTGACAATTTCCCAAGCTGGATCTTCCTCACTATCGATAACAATATGTACTTTATAGTGTGGGTAATTCTGATTTAGCAGGGCATGGATACAGTTAGTTAAAAATGGATCAGCACCTCGCAGTGAAAGAACAATTGCAGCTTTAGGCAAAGACTCATCCTGCACAGGTTCTGGACTTGGTGAATGGAATAAAGATACTAAATTCAGCACCTGTAGCGTCTGGTAAATCGCTAAACCCGCTAGAATGCCAAAAACAATTATTGCTAACTCATTCATATTGCTGATAATCCTGTAAGTTCTTGAGATAAAATCTTTGTTGTAAGAAGCTTATAGAACTTAGATCCTATAGCAGTGAAATACTCAACCGCAACTTATATACAACTCGTATGCAACAAAATTACTATTATGAAATCTAGCAAAATTATGATTAAGTCGTAATACTTATTCAAGGCACTTTATTCCTCCACCCAAATACATATTTTAAGTAATAAAGTCCTTTTCATAATAAAATTGTGCTTGTTGAATATTTACGTAATTCATAAGTTATATTTGACTTTCAAGGAAATCTTGGGTGCAGTATATAGCAATCCTAAATCATTCGTGAAAAATTAGATCCCCGACTTCTCGAAGAA